>JAEZHQ010000530.1 GCA_023416455.1 Pseudomonadota bacterium
GCCAGCGACAGGCTGCCGGCCAGCGCCGGCTGGACCAGCGGGGCGCCTTCGGCCAGCGGGGCGCCGGCGGGAAGGAACAGGCGCGCGGCCTCCGGATCGGCGGCGAGGCGCCGGCCGTGGGCGGCGAGATCCTGGGCCAGGGCGCGGCTGACGGCGGTGCCGGTGCGGGCGATCTGCTCGGCCGGGACCACTGTCTGCTCCCAGCGCAGGACGCCGGCCGACGCCTGGAGGGCGTAGATTCCGCGCAGGAAGGCGGGGGTGGCGGCGCCGCCGGGACCCGTCGGGCGGGGCAGGAATTCGAGCGTGCGGGCCTGCTTGCTGCGGGCGTCGAAGGCGACGCAGACCCCGCCGCCGGCCAGCCCGACGCGGGAGGGCAGGGTGGCGGTCATGGCCAGCGCCATCGCCGCCGCCGCGTCGCCGGCGCGGCCGCCCTGCGCGATGATGTCGCGTCCGATGGCGGCGGCGCGCGGCTCGTCGGCGGCGACGAAGCTCTGCAACCGGTCTCCGGTTCTGTACTTGGTGTTGACGCAACCGGAAAGGAGCGCCGCCGCTATGGCAATCGCGCCCAAGCCTTGCCAGATTTGACGGGTAGGACGGGGCGCTTGGTCCCGGGGTCCGGAGGTCGTAACGGTGCGCAAGCCCAGCAGGCTGGTTTCGGTCATCGCCATCTTTGCCGTGATGCTTCTGTCGTGGGCGCCGCCCGCGGGCGCGCAGCGTCGTCCGGAGATGCAGTTCCTCAGCGACGCCGAGACCGAACATATCATCCGCGACATGGCGCGGCCAATCTTCCGGGCCGCGGGCATCGACGCCGACGCGGTCAACATCATCCTGGTCAACGATCCCAGCCTGAACGCCTTCGTGGCCGGCGGCCAGAACATCTTCCTGCACACCGGCCTGCTGCTCGGGGTGGAGGACGCCGGCCAGCTGCTGGGGGTCATCGCGCACGAGACCGGGCACATCGCCGGCGGCCATCTCGTCCGCGGCACCGAGGCGATGGGCAACGCCTTCCTCTCCTCGCTGGTCGGCATGGGCATCGGCATCATCGGCGGCCTTGCCGCCGGCAGCGCCGGCGCCGGGGCGGCCGGCATGATGCTGGGCCAGCATCTGGCCGAGCGCAACCTGATGTCCTTCTCGCGCACCCAGGAATCCTCGGCCGACCAGGCGGGCCTGTCCTACATGGAGCAGTCCGGCCTGTCGGCGCGCGGCATGATCACCTTCCTGGAAAAGCTGGGGCTGGCCGACGACCCGCTGCTCAACGACCGCGACGCCGGCTACCGCCGCACCCACCCGCTGACCCGCGAGCGCATCGAGTCGGTGCGCAGCTTCGTGGAGCACTCGCGCAACGCCGACAAGCCGATCCCGCCGGCCTGGAACGAGAGCTTCCACCGCATCCAGGCCAAGCTCTACGCCTATCTCGACCCCAACGGGGCGCTGCGGCGCTACCGGGCCGACGACCGCTCCACCGTCGCGCGCTACGGGCGGGCCTACGCCCATTTCCGGCGCGGCGAGGTCAAGCAGGCGCTGCCGCTGGTGGACGGGCTGATCGCCGAGGAGCCGAGGAACGCCTTCCTGCACGAGATGAAGGCCGACCTGATGCTCCAGAACGGCCGCGCCGCCGACGCCGTCGCCCCCTACCGCAAGGCCATCGAGCTGCAACCCGACGCCGCCGCCATCCGCGTGTCGCTGGCCCATGCCCTGCTGGAGCAGCGTGACCCGAAGCTGGCCGACGAGGCGCTGAAGAACCTTCAGGTCGCCTCCAAGTCGCACGGGCAGTCGGCCTTCCTGTGGCGGCTGATGGCCCAGGCATGGAGCATGAAGGGCAACAACGGCATGGTCGCCTACGCCACCGCCGAGGAGGCGCTGGCCCGCGGCGACCGCCCGATGGCCCGCGCCCAGGCGGAACGCGCCGAGAAGCTGCTGCCGGCGGGTTCCCCCGGCTGGCTGCGCGCCCAGGACATCCGCGGGCAGGCCGGCGGGCCGGGTGACCGGCCGGGCGGGGGGAAATGAACACCTCTCGACTTGCGGCGGCCGGGGCGCCGGTCCAATGTGGCGCCCTGCAACGCCCGGGCCCTGCCGCGCCCAAGCCCGCAACCGGAGGTCCATCGCCATGATCCGCATCCGCCCCGCCGCCCTCGCCCTGACCGTGGCGCTGTCGGCCGTCCCGGCCGCCGTCCCGGCCCAGCCCGCCATGGACGACGCCCAGCGCAAGGCCATCGAAGGGGTGGTGCGCGACTATCTGATGGCCCATCCGGAGGTCATCCTGGAGGCCGTCGAGGCGTTGCAGCGGCGCGAAAAGCTGGCCGAGGCCGAACAGGCCCGCCAGGCCCTCCGCGACAACCGGGCCGCCCTGTTCCAGAACCCCGCCGACCCGTCGATGGGCAACCCGCAGGGCGACGTGACGGTGGTGGAGTTCTTCGATTACCAGTGCGGCTACTGCAAGGCGGTGATGGCCGACACCCAGCGCCTGGTCAAGGACGATCCCAAGGTCCGCTTCGTGTTCAAGGAATTCCCGATCCTCGGCCCGGCCTCGGTGGTGGCGGCCAAGGCGGCGCTGGCCGCCAAGTCCCAGGGCAGGTATCTCGACTACCACAACGCGCTGATGGGGCACCGCGGCCAGCTCGACGAGGACACCATCCTGCGGCTGGCCCGGTCGGTCGGGCTGGATCAGGAGCGGCTGAAGAAGGACATGGACTCCCCCGAGGTCCTGAAGGTCATCGCCGCCAACCAGGCGCTCGCCGAGCAGCTCGGGATCCGGGGCACGCCCGGTTTCGTCGTCGGCGACGAGCTGGTCCCCGGCGCCATCAAGCTCGACGAGATGAAGCGCCTCGTCGCCGCGGCGCGCAAGGGATGAGCCGGGCCGCCATGACCGCCCCGGACACGGTCGTCTTCGACATCGGCAACGTCCTCATCGAATGGGATCCGCGGCACCTCTACCGCACCCTCTTCGAGGGGTACGAGGATCTGATGGAGCATTTCCTCGACAATGTCTGCACGCCGGCCTGGAACCTGGAGCAGGACCGGGGCCGGCCGTGGGACGAGGCGGTGGCCCTCCTGACCGCCGAGCATCCGGACTGTGCCGAGCTGATCCGCGCCTATCACGAGCGCTGGGAGGAGATGGTGCCGGGGCCGGTGGACGGCACCCCGGACCTGCTGCTCGCCCTGAAGGAACGCGGGGTCCCGCTCTACGCCATCACCAACTTCTCGGCGGACAAGCTGGCCCTGACCCGCCGGCGCTTCGACTTCCTGAACCTCTTCGACGGCGTCGTCGTGTCCGGCGAGGAGGGGCTGCTCAAGCCGGACCCGGCCATCTACCGGCTGCTGCTGGAGCGCTACGGGCTGGAGGCCGCCGGATGCCTGTTCATCGACGACACCCCGGAAAACGCGGAGGCGGCCCGGGCCGTCGGCATGGCCGCCCACCATTTCACCGGCGCCGACCGGTTGCAGGCCGAGCTTGAGCGGCTGGGGCTGCTCGCGGGGCCGGAGAGGCCCTGCCATACCGGCGGCGCATGAGCACTGAGCGCCGTCCGGATCAGCCCGCCGTGCCCGGATAGGCGATCGCGAGCACCTCGATGGATTCCCGCCCCGCCGGGGTGCGAAGCTCCACCACGTCGCCTTCCCGGGCCTTCAGCAGGGCCCGGGCGATGGGGGAGATCCAGCTCACCCGGGCGCGGTCGAGGTCGACCTCGTCGGCGCCGACGATGGTGACGGTGTTCTCCGTCCCGTCCTCGCGGGCGTAGGTCACCGTGGCGCCGAAGAAGACCCGGTCGCGGTTCGTCTGCCGGGCGGGATCGACCACCTCGGCCGATTCCAGCCGCTTGGTCAGGAAGCGGATGCGCCGGTCGATCTCGCGCAGGCGCTTCTTGCCGTAGAGATAGTCGCCGTTCTCCGAACGGTCGCCGTTGCCGGCGGCCCAGGACACCACCTCGACCACCTTGGGGCGCTCCACCCGCAGCAGGTGGCGGTGCTCCTCCTGCATGCGCTGGAAGCCCTCGGGCGTCATGTAGTTCTTCACGCCCCGGGGCAGCGGCGCGGGCTCGTCCGCCTCGTCGTCCGGTGCGGACTCGTTTTCCCGCGTGAAGGCCTTGCTCATGGTCGGGACTCCCGGCTGTTCTCGACAAAAGGAAAAGGCGCCCTGCGGCGCCTTTTCCAGTCTTCGTTCGGTGCCGTGGCGCCGTCAGCGGCTCCACCAGCCCCGGCGGGGCTTGGACAGCGGGGCCGCGTCCTCCGTCGCGGCGGTCTCCGCCGTCGCGGCCGGGGGTTCCGCCGCCGGGACGGCTTCCACCGTGACCGGCTCAGTGGCCGGCTCGGCCTTCGGCGCAGCCTTCTTCGTGGCGGTGCGCTTCGCCGTGGCCTTGGCCGCCGTCTTGCGGGCCGGCTTGGGAGCGGGCTCGCTGACCGCCGGCGCGGGGGCGGCCTCGGCCGGGGCC
>JAEZHQ010000375.1 GCA_023416455.1 Pseudomonadota bacterium
CACCGGTGGTGATGCGGGAGGCGGAAGCGATGAGCATTCGGATCGACATCGAAAGCAACGAGTATCTGCGCAGCGTGTTCGCCAAGGGCGAGGAGAAGGGCAAGGCCGAAGGCAAAGCGGAAGGCAAGGCGGAGACGCTGCTGCGGCTTCTGGAGCGCCGCTTCCCGCCGGTCCCGGAGGCGCGGCGGGCGCAGGTGCGGGCGGCCGCTCCGGAACAGCTCGACGCTTGGCTGGACGCCGTGCTCGACGCCTCAAGCCTGGACGCGGTGTTCGCGGCAAGGACGCACTGACCGGCCTTGCGGGCCCCTCGCCGTTCAGCGTTCAGCGTTCACCGAAGACCGGCGGCCGGGCGGCGCCCGGGCACAGGCCGGCCGGCAGCGATTCGGCCTCGATGAACAGGGCGGCGGCGGCCACCGCGCAGTCCTCGCCGGAGGTCACCAGGTGGCCGGCCCTGCGGAAGACGAGATGCCGGCTTCTCGGCAGGGTGGCGGCGGCGCGGTCGGCCCATTCCGGCGGGGTGACCGGGTCATAGGCGCCGGACAGCAGCAGCACCGGCACGGGGCTGGCCACCGGCAGCCGCTCGGCCGTCTCCTGCACCGCCGCCGGCCACAGGGCACAGACCCGCCGGCCGGGATCGTCGCCGACCACCAGCCCGTAGGGCGCGAAGCGGCGGATGTTGTCGGCCAGCCGGTCCGGACTGGCGGGGTTGACCGTCTCCCGGCACTCCACGGCGAAGGCCAGCCCGTCGGCGGTGTCGGGGTCGCCCAGCCAGGCGGTCGGCACCCAGCCGGCCAGCCGCTCGTAACGGCCGCGCGAGGCGCGGTCGATCAGTGCGGGCAGGCGCGGCACCGCCTCGCCCGCCGCCATCGCCTCCAGCAGGGCGGACAGGACGGCGCCTCCGTCCAGCCGGACCGGCCGCGGGATGTCGGGGTCGCCGGCCGCCACCTCCACCGGCGCGCGCTCCAGCCGCGCCACCAGATCGAGAAAGCGGCGCTCCAGGTCGGGATGGGCGGCGCGGCACAGCCGGTTGGCCGCGCAGTCGTCGAACAGCCGGCGGAAGGCCCGGTGGACCAGCCGGGGCGTCTCCTCCAGCGCGTTCACATCCGGCGGGTAGACGGAATCGAGCACCGCGGTGCGCACGCGGGGACCGTGGCGGCGCAGCGCCTCCAGCGCCACCCGTGTGCCGTAGGAGACGGCGAACAGGTTGACGCGCTGCGCCCCCAGCGCGCTCGCCACGTCGAGCGCGTCGTCGGCGGCGACCGGGCTGGAGAACAGCGCCCCTTCCAGCCCGCCGGCGGTGAAGCGCTGGGCGCAGGCGGCCAGCGCCGCCTGTTCCAGGGCGGCGCGGCGGTCCCGCGGCATCGGGCGCAGGTGCGGCGAGGCGCCCAACAGGTCCAGCTCCGGGCAGTCGGTGTCCGGCTCGGCCCGGCCGGTGCCCCGCGGGTCGAACAGCACCACGTTGCGCGTGCGCCGGAAGGGGGCCGACAGCTCCCACCACGCCTCCATGCGCTCCTCGATGGCCTCGCCGGCACCGAAGGGCGAAGCCCCGGGACCACCCTCCAGGAACAGGACGGGGTCGGGTGCAGGCTGGCGGGCGGTGCTGAGCAGCACCGCGACGGGCAGGCGGAAGCTGCGCGCGGCGGGGCGGTCGCGGCGGTCGGGCACGGCGACGCTGCCGCACACCGCCGCCTCCCCCTCCGGCACCGAGAACCAGCAGGGGCCGGGGACGAAGCGCGCCTCGGCACGGGCCGGCGGCGCGTCGAGCAGGGCGGCGGCGATGGTGATGGCGGCGATGGCGGCGGCACGGGCGAGCCGGCCGGCCGGACCCGGGCGTCCGCGCCGGCGGGTTCTCACGCGCCTTTGTTCGCCTGGTGCCGCCGCTCGATGGCGTCCCAGAGCCGGGCTTCCAGCTGCACGCCGTCGAGGCGGTTGATCTCCTGGATGCCGGTCGGCGACGTCACGTTGATCTCGGTCAGGTAGTCGCCGATGACGTCGATCCCGACGAAGACCAAGCCCTTTTCGCGCAGCACCGGGCCGATCGCCGCGCAGATCGCGCGCTCGCGCTCCGTCAGGGTGGTCCGTTGGGCGCTGCCGCCGGCGTGGAAGTTGGCGCGCGCCTCGCCCTCCTGGGGCATGCGGCTGACCGCGCCGGCGGCCTCGCCGTCGATCAGGATGATGCGCTTGTCGCCCTGGCGGATCTCCGGCAGGTACTTCTGCACGATGACCGGCTCGCGGTAGAGCTGGGTGAACAGCTCCAGCAGCGAACCCAGATTCTCGTCGTCCGGCTTGAGGTGGAACACGCCGGCCCCGCCGTTGCCGAACAGCGGCTTGACGATGATGTCCTTGTGCTGCGCGCGGAAGTCCAGGATCGCCTGGCGGTCGCTGGTGATCAGCGTCGGCGGCATCAGGTCGGGGAAATGGGTGACGAACAGCTTCTCCGGCGCGTTGCGCACCTCGGCCGGGTCGTTCAGCACCAGCACCTTGGGCTGGATGTGCTCCAGCAGGTGGGTGGCGGTGATGTAGGCCATGTCGAAGGGCGGATCCTGGCGCATCAGGACCACATCCATGGTGGACAGCTCGACCGACTCCGGCTCGCCCAGCGTGTAGTGGGCGCCCTTCCGGCGCTCCACCGTCATCGCCCGCAGCCGGGCGGTCAGCCGGTTGCCGGTCAGGCTGAGGTCGCGCGGGTGGTAATGGTACAGCCGGTGCCCGCGCCTCTGGGCCTCCAGCGCCATCATGAAGCTCGAGTCCGTATCGATGTTGATGGATTCGATGGGATCCATCTGGAAGGCGACGGCAAGGCTCATACGGGTGGTCTCCGACGGGGTCAGTTCAAGCGGTTCTTCAGCTGCTGGATCAGCGCGGCGGCCTGGTGGCGGTGGCGCTCGCTGTCGGTCAGGGCCATGAAGGTCTCCAGCGCCGCGACGGCGCCGCGCAGGTTGCCGGCGTGCGCCTCCAGCAGGCCGGTCTCACGCCACAGCGACGGCTCCCGCGGCGCGAACAGGCGCATGGCCTCCAGCACCTCCAGCGCCTTGGGCACGTCGTGGGCGGACAGGTGGCGCAGCTTGATGTTGTTCTGCAGCCGCAGCAGCACGTCGCGGTTGGAGACGGGCTGGTAATGTCCGGGCTCCAGCTCGGCGGCGCTGCCGGCGGTGGCCTTGAGCAGGTCGCGCAGGTCCACGGCGGTGCGCACCTGCCCGTCGTTGAAGGGGTCGAGGATGGCGCGGGCGCCGTCGGTGTCCAGGCGGATCAGGAAATGGCCGGGGAAGTTCAGCCCCATGACCGGCCAGCCCTGCGCGCGGGCGGCGTGCATGAAGAGGATGCCGATGGCCACAGGCAGGCCGCGCCGGCGGTCGATCACCCGCAGCATGTTGGCGTTCTGCAGGTCGTCGTAGGTGTCGTGGTCGCCGGAATAGCCGTGCCGCTCGATGATGACCTCGTGCAGCCAGGCGATGCGGGCCTCCAGCCCGTCGGCCAATGGATCCACCCGCTCGGCCAGGTCGCGGACCATGGTGGCGACGTGGCGGCGGTAGCCGTCGAGCGGCGCCCCCGGCAGCTCCAGCGCGCCCAGCGCCAGGGCGGCTTCGGCCAGGTCGATCGCGTCGTCCGGCTGCTGTCCCACGCGGCGCAGGATCTCGCGGGCTTCGGCGCGGCTGGTCAAGGGCGGCGTCCCTCCTGTCATGGCGACCGGCGGCGGCCGGCCGGTCGCAACGGACCGTCCACCGGAGCGTCCGCGCTCTGCTCCCGGGTCAGGCGCGCCACGCGTCCTGGAGATGGCGCGGCCAGGACCAAGGGGTAACGAGCATCACGTCGAAGCGCAAGACATACCCCGCATAGCGCGGGTTGGCGGCGAGGTAGAGATGCGCCGCGCGGGCGAGCCGGCCGCGCTGGCGGGCGTTCAGCGCCACGTTGGCGGCGTCCCAGTCGCCGCGCGCCTTGACCTCCACGATGGCCAGCGTGCGGCCGCGCCGGGCGACGATGTCGATCTCGCCCAGCGGGGTGCGCAGGCGGTTCTCCAGGATGCGGTAGCCCTTCAGGCGCAGCGCCAGCCGGCACAGCCCCTCGGCGAAGCGGCCGAAGCCCTCGGCCCGGCGGCGCAGCTCGCCGGGGGCGGTCACGGTTTGGCCTCCCGCGCCAGTTCCAGGGCGCGGGCGTAGACCTCGCGCCG
>JAEZHQ010000376.1 GCA_023416455.1 Pseudomonadota bacterium
CACCGGTGGTGATGCGGGAGGCGGAAGCGATGAGCATTCGGATCGACATCGAAAGCAACGAGTATCTGCGCAGCGTGTTCGCCAAGGGCGAGGAGAAGGGCAAGGCCGAAGGCAAAGCGGAAGGCAAAGCGGAAGGCAAGGCCGAGGGCAAGGCGGAGACGCTGCTGCGGCTTTTGGAGCGCCGCTTCCCGCCGGTCCCGGAGGCGCGGCGGGCGCAGGTGCGGGCGGCCGCTCCGGAACAGCTCGACGCCTGGCTGGACGCCGTGCTCGACGCCTCAAGCCTGGACGCGGTGTTCGCGGCAAGGACGCACTGACCGGCCTGCGGTACCCTCGCGGGCGGGGAGCCGGCCCCCGGCCGAGGTCGCGGCGGGTGGTGGCGCAACGGCGGGGTCAGGCGGAGCGGGCTTGGCGGCCGGGGCCGCGGGCGGCATCGCCCTGGCCGACGATGGCGCGCAGCTCGTCGAGGAAGGCGCGGCCGTTCGGGGTGAGGCTGACGATCTTGCGGCGGCGCTCGCGCGGGTCTTCCTGGGCCTGGACCAGATCCAGCCCAGCCTTGCCGAAGCTGTGCCAGCGGCTGAGCGCGGCGACGTTGCGCGAGGCGGAGGATTGGGCGATGCCCAGGCGGTCCGCAAGCTCGCCGATCGAAATCCCTTCGTTCTGCGCCACCGTCATGAAGGACAGCGCGTACTGGATCGGCAGGTCGGGGTCGAGCTTGCGGAACGCCTCAAGCACATGGACGACGGTGGCCGCCTCGTCAGGACGGGCGCGGGCCGGCATCAGCGAGCCCTCCGGTCCGCGGCCCCCACCGGGCCGGCGTGTAGATGATGTGCAGGCGTCCAAGCCATATCACGAATTCCCCGTTTTCCCGCCGGAGGTCGAAGAAACCGTCCGGAGAAGCCCAAAGGGCGTGTTCAACGAAGATTGAACGGCCGCAAAAGCCCAGAAAGACACTCATTGGATCCTCTCGATATCCGGAATTCGCTTGCGGAACTGGGGGCCTGCGCCGAGGGCGGGGTGGCATGGCGGGTAGCTCGCATGGCGGGGTCGCTGTATCGGTGGGACCAATTGGTCGGTACGACGGCTTTCATCACGGTCTCCTGGGTGCGGTTGGTTGGCAGAGGTGGTCATGGTGGCGGGGGCCGGCCGATTGGTGCCGGCGGCTCCGCAAGATCAGCTATCGCCGGTCAGCGGTAAGCTTGCAAGCTGAAAAATGTCCTGGCGTCCGATAGGTTCCGTTCCCGGATGTATTCGGCCGGGTAGGGGATGGGGTCGGCGCCGGTCAGCCCGATGTCGCGCCGGAGATGGTCGCACAGCCGCTCCGTTCCGGCGGCATCGCCGCCGGAATCGAGCCATCTCCGCCGCAGGGCGTTCCAAAGGGTCGGCATCGCTGGTTCTCCTGTTTGCAGAGACGCAATTCATCCTATATCGGATGATTTGCGTCAAGCCCGTCCCGCCAGCCTCGCCGCAACGCGGTGGGCCGGAGGACTGTTCGTCCGAAGGAGCCTGGCGCTGTGGAGGAGAGCGCTCCGCGGCCGCGCCCCCCGGCCTTCCGAACCGCCTGACCTGTGAGAGAGATCCGATCGATGCACACCATCACCGCCAACGGCGCCGCCATCCCCGCGCTCGGCTTCGGCACCTTCCGCGTCAGCGGACCCGACGCCCTGCGGATGGTCCCGCATGTCCTCAGGCTCGGCTACCGCCACATCGACACCGCGCAGATCTACGGCAACGAGGCCGAGGTCGGCGAGGGGATCGCCGTCTCCGGCGTCCCGCGCGCCGACGTCTTCCTCACCACCAAGGTCTGGGTCGACAACTACCGGCACGACGCCTTGGTCCGCTCGGTCGACGACAGCCTCCGGAAGCTGCGGACCGACCACGTCGATCTCCTCCTGCTGCACTGGCCGAACGAGGCCGTGCCGCTGGCCGAGCCGGTCGCCGCGCTGAACGCCGTGCGGGCGGCGGGCAAGGCCCGCAGCATCGGCGTCAGCAACTTCCCGACCGCGCTGATGGCGGAAGCGATCCGCCTCAGCGACGCGCCGATCGTCACCAACCAGATCGAATACCATCCCTATCTGAACCAGGACGTCGTCCTCGACGCGGCGCGCCGGGCCGGCCTGTCCGTCACGGCCTACTACGCCATGGCGGACGGAAAGGTCTTCGGCGATCCCGTGCTGAAGGCGATCGCCGCCCGTCACGGCCGGAGCGTCGCGCAGGTCGTCCTGCGCTGGATCCTGCAACAGGACGGGCTGATCGCCCTGACCAAGACGGTGGGGGAGGCGCGCGCGGCGGAGAACCTCGCGGTCTTCGACTTTGCGCTTCCCGCCGAGGACATGGCGGCCATCCGCGCGCTGGCCCGCCCGGACGGGCGGATCCTCAGCCCCGCGGGGCTGGCCCCGGCGTGGGACTGAGCGCGGCCCGGGCCAGCCCCTGTCCGCGGGCGGGGGACCGCTACTCCGCGGGCTGGGCCAGCGCGTCGTCGGCCTCGCCGCGGTGGGCACGGGAGCGGGCGATCAGCGTGTAGGCGGTGGGGACGACGAACAGGGTCAGGATGGTGCCGAGCGTCATGCCGCCGACGATCACCCAGCCGATCTGCTGGCGGCTCTCCGCGCCGGCCCCCTCGGCCAGGGCGAGCGGCACGGCGCCCAGAACCATGGCGCCGGTGGTCATCAGGATCGGCCGCAGGCGAAGCACCGCCGCCTCGACGACCGCCGCCAGCTTGGCCTTGCCGCGGTCCTGGAGCTGGTTGGCGAACTCGACGATCAGGATGCCGTGCTTGGTGATCAGGCCGACCAGCGTGACCAGCCCGATCTGGCTGTAGACGTTGAGCGTGCCGCCGGTGAGATAGAGCGCCAGCAGCGCCCCGGTCATCGACAGCGGCACCGTCAGCATGATGATCAGGGGGTCGATGAAGCTCTCGAACTGCGCCGCCAGCACCAGATAGATGAAGGCCAGCGCCAGCACGAAGACGAACAGCAGGCTGGCGCCGGTCTCCCGGAACTCCCGGCTCTGGCCGGCGTAGTCGGTCTGCACGCCCCGGGGCAGGACCTCGTCGGCGGCCTGCTGGAGGAAGGCCAGCGCCTCGCCGAGCGAGGTGCCCGGCGCCAGGTTGGCGGTGATCGTCGCCGAGCGGAGCTGGTTGAAGCGGTTCAGCTCCTTGGGGGCCACCGTCTCGCTGGTGGAGACGAGGTTGGAGAGCTGGACCATGGTCCCGTCCCGGCCGCGGACGTAGATGCGGCTCAGATCCTGGGGCGTGTTGCGGTCCTGGCCGGCCAGCCGGAGGATGACGTCGTACTGTTCGCCGTTCTGCTCGAAGCGGGTCACCTGGCGGCCGCCGAGCATGGTCTCCAGCGTGCGCCCGACGGTGGAGACCTGCACGCCGGCGTCGGTGACCTTGTCCCGGTTCATCGCCACTTCGAGCTGCGGCTTGTTCAGCTTGAGGTCGGTGTCGACCCCGACGAGGCCGCGGTAGCCGCGGGCCTTCTCCAGCATGCGCTCCACATGCTCCTGGAGCTGGGCGTAGGTGCCCGAGGTCTGGATGACGAACTCCACCGGCCGGCTCGACGCCCGCTGGCCCAGCGAGGGCGGGTTGACGGGAACGATCGACATGCCGGCGATGCGCTCCAGCTGGGGCTGAAGCCCGGCGACGATGGCCTGCTGCTTGCGGTCGCGCTCCTCCCAGTCCTTGAGGCGGGCGAAGGCGATGTTGCGCGTCACCTCCGGCCAGCCGGCGACGACGATGTAGCTCTCGACCTCCGGCACGCCGGAAAGGATCGTCTCGAGCTGGCCCGAATAGCGGGCGGTGTAGTCGATGGTGGCGCCCTCGGGCGCGGTGCCGAAGGCGCGGATGACGCCGCGGTCCTCCACGGGCGCCAGCTCCGACTTGATGTTGGCGAAGAGGAAGACGCTGGCGCCGGCAACGGCGAGACCCACCAGCACGACCAGCCAGCGGGCGCGCAGGGTCAGCGCCAGCGTCCGGCGGTAGCCGCTCTCCATCCCGGCGAAGAGCCGCTCCAGCAGGGTGTAGAGGCGCCCGTGGCTCTCGTGCGCGCGCACCAGCTTCGCGCACATCATGGGGGTGAGGGTGAGGGCGACGAAGCCCGAGACCAGCACCGCCCCCGCCAGCGTCAGGGCGAATTCGAGGAACAGGCGCCCGGTGCGCCCCGGCGCGAAGGCCACCGGCGCGTACACCGCGGCCAGGGTCAGGGTCATGGCGACGACCGCGAGGCCGATCTCCCGCGTGCCGACGATGGCGGCGGTGGTCGGGCGGCTGCCCTCCTCGACGTGCCGGTGGATGTTCTCCAGCACGACGATGGCGTCGTCCACCACCAGCCCGATGGCCAGCACCATGGCGAGCAGGGTCAGCGTGTTGACGGTGAAGCCCAGCGCGTACATCAGCGCGAAGGTCGTCACCAGCGACACCGGGATGGTGACGATGGGGATCAGCGAGGCCCGCAGAGAGCGCAGGAAGAAGAGGATGACCAGCACGACGAGGACGATGGCCTCGATCACGGTGTGGAACACCGCCTTGATCGAGCGGTCGATGAAGACCGAGCTGTCGTAGGCGACCGCCGCCTGCATGCCCTCGGGCAGCCCGTCGACGACCTCGGGCAGGACGCCGCGGACCGCGTTGGAGACGTCGAGCGGGTTGGCGGTCGCCTGCTTGACGATGCCGATCGAGATCGAGTTGCGTCCGTCGGAGCGGCTGATCCGGCGGTCGTCCGCGGCGCCCAGCTCGACCTCGCCGATGTCCCGGACGCGGACCGGGAAGCCGTCGGCCTGCTTGACCACCACGGCGCCGAACTGGTCGGGCGTGACGAGGCCGGTGCGGGAGAGGACGGTGAACTCGCGGTCGCGCCCCTCGATCCGGCCCGAGGGAATCTCGATGTTCTGGGCGCGCAGCGCCTCCTCCACGTCCTGGATCGTCAGGCCGTAGGCGGCCAGCCGGTCGCGGTCGATCCAGATCCGCATGGCGTAGCGGCGCTCGCCGAGGATGGTGACGTCGGCCACGCCGGGCAGGTTCTTGAACTGGTCGATGACGTAGCGGTCGAGATAGTCGGTGATCTCCAGCGCCGACATCCGGTCGCTGGTGAAGGGCATGAACATGATCGGCTGGGCGTCGGCCTCGACCTTGGCGATGACCGGCTCGTCGATCTCGTCGGGCAGGCGCCCGCGCACCCGCCCGACGCGGTCGCGGACGTCGCTCGCCGCCACGTCCGGGTCGATGGTGGAGCGGAAGGTGACGGTGATCCGGCTGGTCTCCGCCCGGCTGATCGAGGTCAGCGTGTCGATGCCCTCGATGCCGGCGATCGACCCTTCGAGCACCTGCGTCACCTGCGTCTCGATGATCTCGGCCGAGGCGCCGGGGTAGGTCGTGACCACCGAGACCACGGGCTCGTCGATGTTCGGGTACTCGCGGACCGTCAGCCGCTCGTAGCTGACCGCGCCGAGGAGGACCAGCACGAGGCTCATCACCGTCGCGAAGACGGGGCGGCGAACGCAGATCTCGGAGATGCGCATGGGCGTCAGACCCGGGGCGTGGAGTTGACGATCTCGACCGGCAGGCCGTTGCGCAGGCGCTGCTGGCCGGCCGTCACCACGGTGTCGGCGGCGGTGATCCCTTCCAGCACCTCGACTTCGCCGGCCCGGCGCTGGCCGATGCGGACGGCGACCGCCTGGGCCTTGCCATCGACGACGCGGTAGACGAGGCGCCGCTCGCCCTGGGCGACGATCGCCCCTTCCGGCACCAGCAGGGCGTTCTCGCGCCGGGCGGCGGTGATGGCCACCCGCACGAAGAGGCCGGGGCGCAGGTCGTCGTCCTTGTTGGGGATCAGGGCGCGCACGCGGATGGCACGGCCGTTGACGTCGACCTGGGGATCGATCGCGTAGATCTCGCCCGTGAAGCTGCGGTCGGGAATGGCGTCGGCGGTGACCCGGATCGACTGCCCGGTCCGGATCGAGGACAGCATCGTCTCGGGCACGCGGAAGTCCACCTTCAGCGGGTCGAGGCTCTGGATCGTCACCAGCGCCTCGCCCCGCGTCACGAACTCGCCCGGCCCGACCGAGCGCAGGCCGAGGATGCCGGCGAAGGGCGCGCGGATCGTCGCCTTGTCGAGGCGGGTGCGCGCGAGGTCGTTGGCGGCCCGGGCCAGTTGCAGGGCGGCCAGCGCCTCGTCGCGGGCGCGCTGGGTGCCGGAGCGCTGCTGGAACAGCGTGTGGGAGCGTTCGTAATTGGCCTGCGCCAGGGTCAGGTTCGCCTGGGCCTGGGCCAGCTCGGCACGCAGGATGGAGTCGTCGAGGTGGATCAGGATCTGGCCGGCCTCGGCCTTGCGCCCTTCCTCCAGAAGGATTTGCGACACGCGCCCCTCGATCTCCGGGGCGATCACCACCGACTCGTTGGCCTGCAACGAGCCGACCGCGCCGATCTCCTCGACCACCGTGGCGGCGCGGACGGGCGCCACCTCGACCGCGACGCGGCTCGCCGGCTGGGTCTGTGCCGGCGCCGTGGGTGCCGCTCCCTGGGCCAGGGCCGGGTGGCCGCCGAACTGCCGGTAGGTGGCGGCTCCGACGATGCCCAAAGCCGCGACTCCGACCAGTGCGAGCGCTCGCTTGTCCATGGGATCCTTGCAATCTTGGAGGAGGACGTCACAAGCTATACTGGACCGTCCAGTTTTTCGACTCTTCCTGTCATATGTTGACGCCCGCCGACCGATCAAGAACGGCCGGAGGTCCGGCGGCGTGGGCCGGGACCGGGGCCGGGGGTGCGGACGGACGATGCGCAAGGAATTTGGCGGCAACGTGGCGGGCCGCGCCGCCGGGCCGCGCGCCCCCGCAACGGCCGGCCCCGTCCGGTGTTACGGGAGGGAGTGGAGGGACCGACCATGACGACGCGCCGCACCCCGCCGCCCGCCCGGCCGCCCGACGGCGGGCTCAGGCCCTTCGCCCGCCCCGACGGCTCCTGCCTCGGCCGGCGCCCCGGGTCCGAGGACGAGGGAGACGGGCCGGTGCCCCCGGCACCGGCCGGGCCGGAGGATCCGCCGGCCGATCCGGCCGAGCCCCGGAATCCGGCGTAACCCCGGCCTTTGCGGCCCCGTTCACCGCCCTACCTTCACCGCCCTACCTTCACCGCCATGCGCGCTGCTGCGCCGCGCCGGAGCCGGCGGTCCGTTCGGCCGGCGGGGCGTAGGGCCGCAGCCGCCCCCTCGCCCCGGCGAGTGTCGCCCGCGCCCAGCGCGTGAAGCCGGCGGCGTCGCCGCGCCGGTGGATCAGGAAGAACCAGCCGTACCGCAGAAAGTCGCCCAGGAAATAGCCGATCATCCGGCGCCGCGGGAACACATAGCCGCGGTTCCGGAACAGGTAATACTGCTTGATCGGCGTCTCCGGGACCACGGCGTGGGCCAGGCCGGACAGGAAGGGATGGATCTGCGCGGTCGAGGCCGGGTGGCAGAAGCGCGCCGAGGTGGTGGTGACGATCCGCTCCCCCTCGATCTTCATGCGCATGAGCAGGTCCAACTCGTCGCCCTGGAAGAACAGGCGGATGTCGGGGAGCCCCACCCGCTGGAACACCGGGGCCGCGAACAGGACGCCGTTGAACAGGTAGGCGATCCCGGAAAACACCTCGATCCCCTCCAGCTCCGCCCGGGAGAAGCGGTAGCGCAGGCCGATGCGGAAGGGGAAGGCCAGCCGGGACTGGTCGGCGACGTCCAGCACCAGCGGACCGACCACGCTCGCCCGGTGCGTCTCGGCGGCCGCGAGGAGATTGACCAGGCATTGCGGCTCCGCGGGGAACCCGTCGTCGTCCATGGTCCAGATCCAGTCGGCGCCCTCGGCCAGGGCCAGCAGGATCGCCAGGGCGAAGCCGCCGGCGCCGCCCAGGTTGCGCCGCGACCGGACATGGCGGGCCTCCGGATACCGCTCCAGCACGGCCGCCGTCTCCGGCTCGTTGCCGTTGTCGACGACGATCACCGCGTCCGGGCGGCGCGTCTGGGACCGCACCCGCCCCAGGGCCGTCGCCAGGTCGTTCGGGCGGTTGTGGGTGATGATGACGCACACGACCCGATCATCGGGAGACATGATGCGTCCCTCCTGTGCCGGCGGTTTCGATGGCCACCGCCGTGTCGCCCTGGTCTTCCGGCACAGGGCGCACGGCGTCGCCAGCGTCGCCGGCGTCGGCGTCGGCGCGGAGATGGTCGGACCAGAACATCTCGCCCGACCAGTCCCGGGCAGCGTCGCGGTAGCGGCGGCGGAGCCGCGGGTAGGACAGGGCCAGGCGCGCCGCATGGCCGAGGGCGGCGGCGGCGATGGCGAGGAAGCGGCCCCGGTCGCGCCGGCGCACCTCCACCTGCATCTGGTTGGGATCGTCGAAGGCCACCACGTCGTGGCGGGCGATGTCCCACCACGGCGCGTCCGACGGGAGGGAGCAGCGGGGCGCCGTCCCGGAGCGCGGGGACGGGAGGATCAGGTTGCGGGCGATGTTGCGGGCGATCAGCAGGCCCCACCCCGCCAGGCTGCGGGCGCCCGGCCGGCGGCGGGCGCGGGGGAGGATCTCCTCGCCCCTGCGCATCGGCCGGCCGCGCAGCCGGTCCGCCGCCGCCGCCACCCGCAGGCGGGTGGTGGTGGCGTCCGCCACGATGGCCTCCGGGCCGGCCAGGAACTCCCGCGCCGCCTGCTCGAACAGCCAGGCGCTGTAGTAGTCCAGGCGGAGCAGCCGGCCGAACACCCACTGGACGACCATCAGGCTCGGCGTCAGCCGGCCGGGCCGGCCGTGCAGCGCGGCCAGGACCAGCAGGTTGCGGAGGTCGTAATAGCCGGTCCACCCCCCTTCCTTGCAGTAGAAGGGCTCGTGCCAGACGGCGATGCCGGGAAGCGTGACGGTCGGCACGCGGTGCGCCTTCAGGCGCAGGCCGAACTCGATGTCGTCGCCGCGGATGAACAGCGGCAGGGGCAGCCCGGTCTCCGCGACGGCGTGGAGGGGGAAGGCGAAGAACCACCAGGCGTTGTAGTCGACGAAGGTGATGCCGGTGGCGCTGGCTTCGGGCCGGCGCCATGCGGTCGCTTCGATACGGATCGTCCGGCGGTTGTAGAGCCCGCCGGCTTCGACCAGCTCCCGCGGGCGGTGGGCGTTGAGCATCTGGCCGCCGACGGCGAGCGGCTCGCGCCCGGTGGCGAGGAACATCGCGCAGCGGCGCACCGATTCCGGTTCCAGTTCGGCATCATCGTCCATCAGCAGCATGTGGGACGTCCGGCCCTGCGCCCGGGCTTCGATGATGGCCCGGGTGAACCCGCCGGCGCCGCCGTGGTTGCCCTGTTCGATGAGCTGGACCACGGCGCCATGGCGCGCGCGCAGCGGCAGGAAGTCCGGATGCTCGCGGACCGGACGGGTCCCCTGGTCGATGATGAAGACCCGCTCGATGAACGCGCGGGATCCCTCGTCGTCGAGCAGGCAGCGCGTGTTGGCCAGCACTTCGGCGGGCCGGTTGAAGGTCGTGAAGCCGACGGCCAGCCGCACCGGGCGGACCGGCGCCCCGGTGATCCAGCCTCCGTCGCGCAGCTCGACCCAGTCGTCCCCGGTGAGCAGCTCGACCTGCAACGCCCCCCAGCCGCGCCAGCCGCCGGGGGACTCGGGCACCTCCAGCCGGACCGGCTCGTCGGTCCCCTCGAAGCGCCGCGACGCCAGGAGCGTCGCGCCGCGGTCGCCGTCCGGCCAGGGCGCCTCCAGGACGGCGTCGACGTTGTAGGGAAGGCGCCAAAGGCGGAGCGTTCCGGACCCATCGAGCCGGACGTCGAAGGCCAGCGCGGCGGCATGGGTCCATTGCCGCCAGTAGATCTCCGGGAAGTGGTTGAACAGGGTGCCGAAGGACACCCGCGTCTGCGGCGGGACGCGCAGGGCCGTCCGCGTGACTTCGGGATCGGCGGCGCCTCCCGACGCAAGGGGGGCATGGCGGAAATACAGGGGGAAGCGTTCGGGACCCGCCGGAAACACCAACCGCTGCACAAGCAGGCTCCGTTCCAATTCCACCTCCCCATGGCCGGTGTCCGGGCGGGCGGGCGGGACCATGCCGGCGCTCCTCCCCCTCGACGGTCGATTCCGGGGGCCTCGATGCGGTCGCAGGCGGTCCCCGCCAATCGGCCCAGCCGCGCCGCGGGACGACCCGACGATGCCAGACCTGTTTTCGCCGATGGCGGATTTTTTGGGAGGTATATCGCGCGATGCCCGTAAGCGGGCTTTCCGCATAGGCTGGGTTTCCTCATCCGAATCCAGAATACACCTAGGAATTACGGAAAATAGAACTCCTCATCCCAATGCCTTGGCAATTTCAGATGTCTGGCGACTCTGACAGGAATTCGAATATGCCGGGCTCCCGTCCGGATGATTTCTTTCTCTTTTTGACGATTGACCGCGGAATGATTTTGCCGCCGGTATGCTCATCCATCCTGGAAGCGGCGTCCCCCTCGTTCATCGGCACAGGGCAATGGGAAACCGGCATGAGCACGAGCAAGACCGCCATCGGTCCCAGGCCGGACCGGTTTCGCGCGGCTGGAGGCCGCCCCCTTTCCGCCGCGCTCGGCGATCTGGCGTCCGGATTCGCGCAGTGGCGGATCTGGGCGCTGCTGAGCTGGCACGACATCAAGCTGCGCTACCGCGGGTCGCTGCTCGGACCGTTCTGGCTGACCGTCAGCATGGGGGTGATGATCGGCGCGCTGGCGGTCGTCTACGGGCCGCTGTTCGACCAGGATCTCGGCCAGTATGTGCCTTATCTGACCTGCGGCTTCCTGGCCTGGGGGCTGATCCTGGGGTTGCTGACCGACGGGTGCCTGACCTTCATCGGCAGCGATGCCCTGATCCGGCAGATTCGGCTTCCGCTCTCGGTGTTCGTCTACCGGGTGGCCTGCCGCAACGCCATCGTCCTGGCCCACAACGCCGTCATCTATGCCGCCGTCCTCGCGGTGTTCCGCCTGTGGCCGGGCTGGACCGGCCTGCTGGCGCTGGCCGGCGTGGCCGGGGTGATGATCGGCCTGCTGTGGGCGGTCCTGGTGTTCGGCATGGTCTGCGCCCGTTTCCGCGACGTCGCCCCGATCGTCTCCAACGTCATGCAGGTGGCCTTTTTCGTGACGCCGATCATCTGGCGGCCGGAGGACATCAAGCGCGACAGCCTGCTGGTCGATGCGAACCCGTTCCATCACTTCATCGAGGTCATCCGGATGCCGCTGCTGGGCCAGCCGCCGGCGGCGGCGAGCTGGGCGGTGGTGGCGGTGACGGGACTGGCCGGCTGGTGCCTGGCCATCGTCCTTTACCGGCGTTTCCGGTCCCGCATCGCGTTCTGGGTGTGAGGGGGGTGCCGTGCCCGCGCTGATCACGGTCGAGGACCTGTCGCTCGAACTGCCGATCTACGGCATCCATGGCCGGTCGCTGAAGAAGACGCTGGTCGGCATGGGGACGGGCAGCCGGCTGACCCGCCACGCCGGCAACCGCATCCGGGTCCATGCGCTCAACAACCTCTCCTTCTCCCTGCGCGACGGCGACCGGCTCGCCCTGGTCGGGCACAACGGCGCCGGCAAGACGACGCTGCTGCGCGTCCTGGCCGGGGTCTTCGAGCCGACCGTCGGAGCGGTCACGGTGGAAGGGCGCACCGCCCCCCTGTTCGACGCCACGCTGGGAATGAACCTGGAGGCGACGGGCTACGAGAACATCCAGCTGCGCGGCCTTCTCCTCGGTCTGCGCCCGAAGGAGATCGCCGCCCGCACGGCCGAGATCGCCGCCTTCACCGAGCTTGGCGACTATCTGGACATGCCGGTGCGGACCTACTCGTCCGGCATGCTGCTGCGGCTGGGCTTCGCCGTGGCCACCGCGGTGCAGCCCGAGGTGCTGCTGATGGACGAATGGATCGCCGCGGTCGACGCCGAGTTCCTGCTGAAGGCCGAACGGCGGATCCAGGAGGTGATCGAACGATCGAGCATCCTGGTGCTGGCCAGCCACGATCTGCACCTGCTGCGCCGGATGTGCAACCGGCTGCTGATCCTCGACCATGGGTCGATCCGCTATCTCGGCTCCTTCGCCGGCGCCGAGGAGGCTGGCTTCATCGCGAAGCCACCGTAGGGCGGCTCCGGACGAGCGCGTCGCTCCGCCCCCGGCACGCGCCGGGCCGTTTCCCAGCGAAGGATACCGTCATGGACATCCGCATGGAGTTCGAGAAGCTGTACGACCGCGGGACCGGGGGCTGGTTCGCCCCCGCCCATCTGCGCCATCCCTTCGATCCCGCCTGCGTCGAGCGCTGGCGGGAGGAGCAGCCGCTGAACTACGCGCCCGTGGAACGTGAGGTCGGGCAGCTCTACAGCACGCTGACCAGGCTCCTGCGGCCCAGGCTGGTCCTGGAGACCGGCACCCACTTCGGCTATTCGAGCGTCTGCATCGCCGATGCCCTGGAAGAGAACGGCGAAGGCGGGATTCTCCACACCGTCGATCTCGTGGCGGAACGCCACCTCTTCCAGAACACCCGGCACGAGGAGCGGGTGGTGTTCGTGAACGGGAACTCCCTGGAGGTCGAGCTGAGCCAGTTCGTCGGACCTGATTCCCGGCGCGGGCCGGGGGGAATGCCCATCTTCGACATGCTCGTGCTCGACGCCGACCACCGCTACGGCGGCATCATCGGGGAGGTGAACCGCCTCTCGCCGCATCTGCGGCTCGGCGGCGTGATGCTCCTGCACGACTCCATGTATTTCGACGGCGTCGGGCTGGTCGTGCGCCAGCTCGCGCGGAGCGGCTGCTTCGATGTCGTCACCCTGCCGACGCCGCGGCGGCACGGCCTTGCGGAGGGGCGGTGCCCGGGCCTCACCATCGCGACGAAGACGGCCCCCTTCGGCGAGGACCATCTGGAGACCGATCCGACGCTGCTGGACGTGGAGGTCTCCCTGCCGGGGCGGACCGAGCGGGATCCTCCCCTGGTCGGCGTCGGGTGATGCGCCCCGCCGGCCCGGGCCGGTTCAGTTCCCGGCCCGGAGCCCCTCATCGACGACCGCGCGGCGCGCCACCCGCCAGCCGAGCAGCGCCGCGGCGAGGAGGATGAGGCCGGCGGCCAGGAAGGCGGCGCCGGGATGGGGCAGCCAGGCCGAGTCGCCGACCGACAGGGCGTAGACCGTGCCGAAGAACAGGGGGGAGAGGATGCCGGCGACGCTGGCCAGGCTCATGGTCGCACCCTGGAGCTGGCCTTGCTCGGACTCCGACACCCGCCGGGTCATCAGCGCCTGCAAGGTCGGCATGGCCAGCCCCCACAAGGCGTTCGGCAGCAGGGTGAGGGCGAACAGGAGCCCGGTCGGCGCCAGGCCCATGGCGGCGATGCCGACGGCGCCGCCGAACAGGCCGAAGATCATGGTCGCACGGTCGCCGAAGCGCCGGCTGACCCGCCCGACCAGGAGGCCCTGGACGACCATGTCGAGCGCGCCGGCGGCGGCGAGCAGGACGCCCACCTCCCAGGCGCTCCAGCCGTAGCGGTGCGCCGCGTAGAGGACGAACACCGACGAGAAGACGTGATGCGCGAAGTGGAGCAGGAAATTGACCGCCGACAGGCCGAGCAGTTCGGTGTGTGAGCCGAGCAGCCGCATGGCGCCGAGCGGGTTGGCGCGGCGCCAGGAGAAGGCCATGCGGCGCTCCGGCGGCAGCGACTCGGGCAGGACGAACAGCCCGTAGAGGAAGGCCACCCCGCTGAGCGCGCCGGCCGCCCAGAAAGGGGCGCGCGGCGACAGCTCGCCGAGCACCCCGCCCAGCAGCGGGCCGGCGACGAAGCCGGCGCTGAAGGCGGCGCCGATCAGGCCGTAGGCGCGCGCCCGCGCCCCGGGCGGGGTGATGTCGGCCATGTAGGCATGGATGGCGCCGAAGCTGGCCGAGGTGACGCCGGCGATGATGCGGCCGACGGCCAGCCACCACAGATTCGGCGCCAGCGCCATCAGCGCGTAGTCGGCCGCCAGCCCGGCCGTCGACAGCAGGATCACCGGCCGGCGCCCGCAGCGGTCCGACAGGGAGCCGATGACCGGCGAGGCGACGAACTGCATCAGCGCCCACAGCGCGATGAAGACCCCGTTGATCACGCCCGCCCGCGCGGTCGAGCCGGCGAACTCCTCGATGAGGGTCGGCAGGACGGGGATCACGATGCCCATGGCGACGATGTCGAGCGCCGCGGTCACCAGGATGAAGGCGAGCGCCGCCCTGCGGCCGGCCGGGACGGCGCCCGCGGATTCAGGATGCGCGCGCATAATCGACGAAGCGGAAGGGCAATCCGTTCTCCTCCTGGAGAGGCCCCGCCCCGGCCTCGATCCAGCCGGGTCCCAGCGGCGGCATGACGGTGTCGCCCGCCACCTCCCGCTCCACCCAGGTCATGTGGACGCGGTCGGCGAGCGGAAGCGCCTCGCGGAACAGCGCGGCGCCGCCGATCACGCAGACCTCCGCCGCGCCCCGGCGGCGGACGTGCTCCAGCGCCGCGGCCAGATCCGCGAACCACAGCGCGCCGTCCTGCGCACCGGGGGGCCGGCCGCGGCTGAGCACCAGATTGTCGCGGCCGGGCAGGGGGCGGCGGGGAAGCGACTCCCAGGTCCGGCGGCCCATCACGACCGGCTTGCCCAGGGTCAGCGCCTTGAAGCGCTTCAGGTCGCCCGGCAGGTGCCAGGGCAGGCCGCCGTCACGGCCGATCACGCCGTTGCGCGCCGCCGCCACCACGAGACTGATGCGCATCCCCGCCATCGGCGTTTCCGTCCCCCGCCGTCAGGCCAGCAGCGCGGCCAGCACCGCGTTCAGACGCTGCCGTCCCGCCGGCGTGGCCCGCAGGGCGGCATCGGTGACCTCCAGGAAGCCGCCCGCCGTCAGGCGGCCGAGCGCGCCCGCATCGACGAAGGCCGCCAGGTCCCGGCCGGTTTCCTCGACCAGCCGGGCGCGGGCGACCCCCTCGCTCAGGCGCAGCCCCATCATCAGAAGCTCCGCCCCGCGGGCGTCGCGGTCGATCGGCTCCGGCACCGCGGCGCCGTGGCCGTGGCGCTCCACCCGCTCCAGCCAGATCTCCGGGGCGCGGTGGGCGCGGGTGGCCAGCTTCCCGCCGTCCAGGGTCAGGCGGCCGTGCGCGCCGGGGCCGATCCCGGCATAGTCGCCGTAGCGCCAGTAGGTCAGGTTGTGGCGGCTCTCCTCGCCCGGCCGGGCGTGGTTGGAGATCTCGTAGGCGGGCAGGCCGGCGGAGCCGAGCAGGGCCAGGGTCGCCTCGTAGAGGTCGCCGGCCAGCTCCTCGTCGGGCAGGACCAGCTCGCCGCGCGCGTGCAGGGGGAAGAAGGCCGTCCCCTCCTCGATGGTGAGCTGGTAGACCGACAGGTGGCCGACGGCGTGGTCGAGCGCGCGGGCCAGCTCGGCCTCCCAGGCGGCCACGCTCTGCCCGGGACGGGCGTAGATCAGATCGAAGGAGAAACGCTCGAAGGTCCGCGCCGCCAGGGCGATGGCCGCGGTCGCCTCGGCCGCGTCGTGGCGGCGGCCGAGGAAGCGCAGCGACTCGTCGTCCAGGGCCTGGACGCCCAGCGACACGCGGTTGACCCCGGCGCTGCGGAAGGCCCGGAACTTGCCGGCCTCCACCGAGGTCGGGTTGGCCTCGAGCGTCACCTCCAGCCCCTCGGCCAGGGGCCAGCGGGCGGCCACGCGGTCGAGCAGGGCGGCCACCGTCGCCGGCTCCATCAGCGACGGCGTGCCGCCCCCGAAAAAGACCGACGTCACCCGGCGGCCAGCCGTTGCGTCAGCGTAATAATCCAGCTCCCGCAGCAGCGCGGCGCGCCAGCGGTCGTGCTCGATCCGGTCGCGGACGTGGCTGTTGAAGTCGCAGTACGGGCACTTCGAGGCGCAGAAGGGCCAGTGCACATAGATCCCGAAGCCGGGATCGGGGGTCATTTGAAGCATCGCTCCACGAGCTGGCGGAAGGCGTCGGCCCGGTGGCTCATCGCGTGCTTGCGCTCCGGGTCCATCTCCCCGAAGGTGATGTCGTGCCCGTCCGGTTTAAACATCGGATCGTAGCCGAACCCGTTTTCCCCGCGCGGCGGCCACACCAGAACGCCGTGGCAGCGCCCCTCCACCGTCTCGACATGGCCGTCCGGCCAGGCCAGCGACAGCGCGCAGACGAAAAAGGCGGAGCGGTCGGCCCCGCCGGGGCGTCCGGCCAGCCCGTCCTCGACCTTGCGCATGGCGCGCCGGAAGTCCTTCTCCGGCCCGGCCCAGCGGGCGGAGTAGATGCCGGGGTCGCCGCCCAGCGCCGGCACCACCAGCCCGCTGTCGTCGGCCAGGGCCACATGCCCCGCCGCCGCCGCGGCGCGGGCCTTCAGCTCGGCGTTGGCGACGAAACTGGTGCCGGTCTCCTCCGGCTCGGGCAGGCCGAGGGCGCCGGCGGTGGTGAAATGGGCGGCATAGGGGCCGAGCAGGTCCGCGATCTCGCGGACCTTGCCCGTGTTGTGGCTGGCGATCACCAGCGTGCCGCCGGTGAAGCGGCGGGGCGTCGCGGTCACGGCCGGATCCTCCTGGTCGGGTTCACGCAAGGCCGAGGGCGGCCTTCTGGAGGGCCACCAGCTCGTCCACGCCCTTGCGGGCCAGCGCCAGAAGCTCCAGGAACTGCGGCTCGGCGAAGGGCTTGTCCTCGGCGGTGCCCTGGATCTCGACGATGCCGCCGCGGCCGGTCAGCACGAAGTTGGCGTCGGCCTGGGCCGCGGAGTCCTCCGGATAGTCGAGGTCGAGCACGGCGGCGCCCTGGTAGAGGCCGCAGGACACCGCGGCCACATGGTCGGTCAGCGGCATGGTCTTGAGCGCGCCGATCTCCATCAGGTGCTGGAAGGCGAGGTGGAGGGCGACGTAGCTGCCGGTGATGGCGGCGGTTCGGGTGCCGCCGTCGGCCTGGATGACGTCGCAGTCCACCTTGATCTGCTTCTCGCCCATGGCGGCGCGGTTGGTGACGGCGCGCAGCGCGCGGCCGATCAGGCGCTGGATTTCCTGGGTGCGTCCGCTCTGCTTGCCCTTGGCGGCCTCGCGGTCGGTGCGCGACGCGGTGGAGCGCGGCAGCATGCCGTACTCGGCGGTCACCCAGCCCAGGCCGGTGTTCTTCAGGAAGCGCGGCACGCCGTCGTCCACGCTGGCCGTGCACAGAACGTGCGTGTCGCCGAACCGCACCATGCAGGAGCCTTCGGCGTATTTGCTGAAGTGGGGCTCCAGCGAGATGGGGCGCAGCTGGTCGGGGTTGCGGCCGGAGGGGCGCATCGGCAGGTCATCCGCGGGTCTGTTGAGAAACGGCCGGCAGGCTAGCGGCAGATCCCCGCGCCGTCCAGCGCGCAGCCGGGGCGCACGTTGATTCGGCCCGGACACCTGCCTAAATTCGACAACGCCGCGGCCCGCCGCGGCGGCGCTCCTGCCCCCCACATTCCGGCCGCCCCCGCCCCGACCATGATCAGCGAACTGAACCAACGGTCCCGCGAAGTCTTCCGACAGATCGTCGACGCCTATGTGGCGACCGGCGAGCCGGTCGGCTCGCGCACGATCTCGCGGCGGCTGGGCATGGTCCTGTCGCCGGCCACCATCCGCAACGTCATGGCCGACCTGGAGGAGCAGGGGCTGCTCTACGCCCCCCACACTTCGGCCGGCCGCATCCCGACCGACGCGGGCCTGCGCCTGTTCGTCAACGGCCTGCTGGAGATCGGGGCGCTGAGCGAGGAGGAGCGCGAGGCGATCGAGGCGAAATGCTCCTCCTCCGGCCGGTCGCTGCCGGACGTGCTGGGCGAGGCCTCCACCATGCTGTCGGGCCTGTCGCACTGCGCCGGGCTGGTGGTGGCGCCCAAGACCGACCGGCCGCTCAAGCACATCGAATTCGTGTCGCTGGCCCCCGGCCGCGCCCTGGTGGTGCTGGTCAACGAGGACGGGCTGGTGGAGAACCGCGTCATCGAGGTGCCGGTCGGCGTGCCCGCCTCGACCTTGCAGATGGTCTCCAACTTCCTCAGCGCCAAGCTGGTCGGCCGCACGCTGGAGGAAGCGCGCCAGGCCGTGCTGGACGAGATCCAGGAGCAGAAGACCGAGCTGGACGAGCTGTCCCGCCGGGTCGTCGCCGCCGGGCTGGCCACCTGGGCCGGCAGCGGCGGCCAGAGCAGCGGCCAGCTCATCGTGCGCGGCCAGGCCAGGCTGCTGGAGGACGTCACCGCCCTGTCCGACCTGGAGCGGGTGCGCGCCCTGTTCGAGGCGCTGGAGACCAAGGAGACCATGCTGCGCCTGCTCGACGCCACCGGCCAGGGCGACGGCGTGCAGATCTTCATCGGGGCGGAAAACGTGCTGTTCAACCATTCCGGTTGTTCGCTGATCATCTCCCCCTTCCAGAACAGCCGCGAGCGGGTGATCGGGGCCATCGGCGTGATCGGCCCGACCCGCATCAATTACGCCCGAATCATCCCGCTGGTGGATTATACCGCCAAGGTCATCAGCCGGCTCATCGGCTGAGAGCCGCCTCCCAACGCCTCGACCGAAAAGACGATAGAGAGAATCATGAGCGAAGAGCAGAACAAGCCCGCCGAAGCCGAGGTGGAAACGACCGATGCCCTGCCCGCCGACGGCCAGCCCGCCGAAGCCGGACCCGCGCCGGAGGAGCGCATCGCCCAGCTCGAATCCGAAGTGGCCGCCCTGAAGGACCAGCTCCTGCGCGCCGTCGCGGAAACCGAGAACACCCGCCGCCGCGCCCAGCGCGACCGTGAGGACGCATCCAAATACGCGGTGGCCGGCTTCGCCAAGGAACTGGTGACGGTGGCCGACAACCTGCGCCGCGCGCTGGAGGCGGTGCCCGCCGAGGGCCGCGAGAAGGACGAGATGCTGAAGAGCCTCGCGGTCGGCGTCGAGGCGACCGAGCGCCAGCTGTTCGCCGCCTTCGACCGCGCCGGCATCAAGAAGATCGATCCCACCGGCGAGCTGTTCGACCCGAACTTCCACCAGGTCATGTTCGAGATCGAGAACACCGGCAAGCCGGCCGGCACGGTCGTCCAGGTGCTCCAGCCCGGCTACACCATCCATGGCCGCCTGCTGCGCGAGGCCATGGTGGGCGTCGCCAAGGCCGGTCCGGCCGAGCCCGGCGGCCAGCACGTGGACACCCGGGCGTAAGCGGCGGGGGGCGTAAGCGGCGGGAGGCGGGAGCCGGGCGCGCGCTCCGGGTCCCGCCAGCACGCCCGGCGTGTGCTCTGCCGCCACTGGTCATCCTGCGCGCGTGATGGCCGCGGGCTGTGCGACGGAATGCCGCGGCGCGCGTCGATCCGCCGGTTGACGCGGGGGGCGCGGGGCGCCTAAGGGCTTGGCGCGTGTTCATCTGGCTTCCGCTCAACAGGGAACTGGACCCGTGCCCAAGAGCATCCTGACTGTCGACGATTCCAAGACCATCCGCGACATGGTCGCCTTCACGTTGCAGAAGGCCGGCTATGCCGTGTCGGAAGCGCCCGACGGCGCGGCGGGGCTGGCGCTGGCGAACCGGCAGAGGTTCGACTGCATCATCACCGACCTGAACATGCCGGGGCTGGACGGCCTGGCCCTCACCAAGGCGATCCGCGGCGGTGCCACCAACCGCACGACGCCGGTCCTGCTGCTGACCACGGAGAGCGATCCCGGCAAGAAGACCGCCGGCCGCGCCGCCGGCGCCACCGGCTGGATCGTGAAGCCGTTCAGTCCGGACAAGCTGGTCGAGACGGTGAAGAAGGTCTGCCCGTAGCCGCGGCGGCCCGGTCCGGCGGAGTCCCGGCCGGGGCCGACAGGAATTCCGCCTCCGGGTCGTGCGCCGCAAGCCCCCGGCGCGCGGCGGCGCGGTTGGCCACCGCGTAGCAGTAGACGCAGCCGTGCGGGCAGCTGTCGTAGGCGCCGATATCACGGCTCTGCGCGCACAGGCAGCCCGGCCGGTTCCCTTTCTCGCGGGCCGCCAGGGGGCGGCCGGCGACGTCGGACAGGCGCGCCGCGTCCACGCAGCGCGCCGGCGCCGTGCCGGGCACCCCGGCCAGCGCCGGCTGCGTGCACAGGGTGAGCGCCATGCCCTGCCCGGCGGCGATGCCGGCGAGGTCGGCCAGCAAAGCGCGCTTCTCCTCCACCTCCGGGTCGCGCCAGGACAGGCCGGCGGCGCCCAGGTTGCGCACGGTCTTGCGGTAGGGCTGGAGGAAGGACACCACCGCCTCGTCGGTGATCCCGCGCAGGGCGGCGGCCAGCCGGGCGAAGGTCGCACGGTGGCCGCCGGGCGGCCCGGCGGCGGTGGAAGAGAGGGTGGAATCGAGCGTGGAATCGAGCGTGACGATGGGGTCGTAGCGCCAGACCACGGCGCGCGGCCCCCAGCGGTCGCGCACGCCGGCCATATGCTCCACCGCCCGTTCCCAGGCCGGCACGGAACGTTCCAGCCCGCCCGGCAGCCCGGTCACGCTGTACTGGACGACGAAGGGAAAGCCGGCGTCGGACACCGACTCCAGCGCCCCCAGGAAGGGTCCCAGGTTCTTGGTCCAGAAGACGAAGCCGTCCACCGCGTCGCGGGTCAGCGCGACCCGGCCGGGCCGGCCGCCGTAGGGATTCGCCACCCGGCAGAATCCGGCCTCCAGCCGGTTGAGGAACCAGCGGCCGTAGAAGGCGGGAATGTCGGTCTTGTAGCTGGCCGAGATGATCATCGCGCAACCATGGGGCGCGCGCCCCATGGGATCAACCCCGCCGCCGGCCTGCAATGGGGCTGGACGCGCGCCGGCTTCGCCCTAAAGTGCCTGCCGGATCAGAGATCGGGAGGGCGCCGTGACGGGCGGAGGGGAGCCGGTGGACGGCCGGAGCATCGAATGGAACGAGCTGGTGCGCTTCCGGCTGCCGGCCGGCTGGCGCGTGGAGGTCGAGGAGCATGAAGGCCACCCGGTGGCGGCCTTCCACCCGCCGGCCCCGGCGGGCGGCACCTTGCGGCTGGTCACCGACCGGGTGGCGCCCAAGGACGGGCCGGACGGCGTCACGGCGGCGCTGCGCGAGCTGGCCCTGCGCTTCGTGCGGCCGGACGACCGGCGGGCCAGCGATCGCACCGTCGAGCCCTGGGGCGAGGACGGCGTGGCCGCCCAGGCGGTGATGGTGACCGAGGAGAATGGCCGGACCGACGCCCATTACCTGTGGCTGGTCGGCGCCGAACGGGCCGGGCGGGCTGCCGTCGCCATGTTCAGCTACGGCCTGCCGGTGGTCATGGATGGCGATGAATCCTGCGCTGCCACCCTGGCCCAGCTCGACGCGGCGATCCGGGCGGCGGAGATTCTGTAGAACCGGGTGGCGCGCTTGATCGGCCCGCCGCCTCAGCAGTGGCCGGCCCCGCCGGCCATCAGGGCCTTCAGCCGCATGGCCTTCGGGTCGTGGGCCATGGCGGCCTCCTCGGCCGCCAGCGCGGCGAGGCCGATGAAGCGCGCCAGATCCTCAAGGTCACACTTCGTCGCGTCGTCCTGCAGGCTGTCGAGGCAGGACTTGATGGCCAGAGCCACGTCGCGCCGATCTTCCATCTTCGTGATCCCCCTAATAATGCCGCTTGCACCTGCCCCTGCCCGGGCTCCCGCCCCGAAGCAGAACGGCGCCCTACCTCCAACGGATATACCATAGCTCCATAGCGTGTTCACTATTAGAATCTTGGGACATAAAGCAAGCGTAGCAACCGCCAATTGATCACGCGGTTAATGGCACACCGTTGCTTGTTAACGAAAAGTTAACAGAGAGAGGATGTGGGATTGATCGATGTTTAAGACTTGAAACCAAGACGCCGCCCTTGTCCGGACGCGGTGAGTATCCGGGTATATATAGTCAGCATCTTGCGGCGTATAGGTATTCTTACGTATTCCGTTTTGGTGCGAAGCATCGGCAGCGACGATAGGGACCGGGGTGGCGGAGCCTTCCCGCCCTTTTGCCGGTTGAGGAGGAAAGCGGGGCGTTGCAGCCAGAAACGCATCTGCCTATATCTCCGGCGACAGTCGTGATCCCACCCAACCGTTTCCACTGACCCGATGGGGATGGCGGCGGTGCCGGAGCATACGGGCCGCCACGCATCTGCCGAACAACAGAGGCTGAACATGAGCAAAGTCATTGGCATCGACCTCGGCACCACGAACTCGTGCGTGGCCGTGATGGAAGGCTCCTCCGCGAAGGTGATCGAGAACGCCGAGGGCGCCCGCACCACGCCCTCCATGGTGGCTTTCGCGCAGAACGGGGAGCGTCTGGTCGGCCAGCCGGCCAAGCGCCAGGCGGTCACGAATCCGGAAAACACGCTCTTCGCGATCAAGCGCCTGATCGGCCGCCGCTACGACGATCCGCTGACCAAGAAGGACCAGGGACTCGTCCCCTACAAGATCATTTCGGGGGACAACGGCGACGCCTGGGTCGAGTCGTTCGGCAAGAAGTACAGCCCCTCGCAGATCAGTGCCTTCATCCTGCAGAAGATGAAGGAGACGGCGGAGAACTATCTGGGTGAGAAGGTGACCCAGGCGGTCATCACGGTCCCCGCCTACTTCAACGACAGCCAGCGCCAGGCGACCAAGGACGCCGGCCGGATCGCCGGCCTGGAAGTCCTGCGCATCATCAACGAGCCGACCGCGGCAGCGCTCGCCTACGGCATGGAGAAGAAGGGGAGCGGCACCGTCGCGGTCTACGACCTGGGCGGCGGCACCTTCGACATCTCCGTGCTGGAGATCGGCGACGGCGTGTTCGAGGTGAAGTCGACCAACGGCGACACGTTCCTGGGCGGCGAGGACTTCGACGCGCGGATCATCGATTATCTCGCCGACGAGTTCAACAAGGAGCAGGGCATCGACCTGCGCAAGGACCGGCTGGCCCTCCAGCGCCTGAAGGAGGCTGCGGAGAAGGCCAAGATCGAGCTGTCCTCGGCGACCCAGACCGAAGTCAACCTGCCCTTCATCACCGCCGACCAGTCCGGCCCGAAGCACCTCAACATCAAGCTGACCCGCGCCAAGCTGGAAGCCCTGGTGGACGAGCTGGTCCAGCGCACCATCGAGCCCTGCAAGGCGGCGCTCAAGGACGCCGGCCTGAAGGCCAGCGAGATCGACGAGGTGATCCTGGTCGGCGGCATGACCCGCATGCCCAAGGTCATCGAGGCGGTCAAGCAGTTCTTCGGCCGTGAGCCGCACCGCGGCGTGAACCCGGACGAGGTGGTCGCCATCGGCGCCGCCATCCAGGGCGGCGTCCTGAAGGGCGAGGTCAAGGACGTCCTGCTCCTCGACGTCACCCCGCTCAGCCTGGGCATCGAGACGCTGGGCGGCGTGTTCACCCGCCTGATCGACCGCAACACCACGATCCCGACCAAGAAGAGCCAGGTCTTCTCGACCGCCGAGGACAACCAGAACGCGGTGACCATCCGCGTCTTCCAGGGCGAGCGCGAGATGGC
>JAEZHQ010000623.1 GCA_023416455.1 Pseudomonadota bacterium
CCCCTCGCCCTGCTCGACGGCGGCGCCGTCGCCTGCATCCGCGCCGGAGAGTCCGATGCCGCCCCTGCCCTTCCCCATGCTCGCCACGCCTGACGCGCCACTGCTCGCGGTCGAGGACCTCGTCGTACGCTACGACACGCCGCACGGCGTCGTGCAAGCGGTGGACGGCGTGTCGCTGACCGTCCACCGCGGCGAGACCCTCGGCCTTGTCGGCGAGTCCGGCTGCGGCAAGTCCACCCTGGGCCGCGCCATCCTGCGCCTGATCGAGCCGGCCGGTGGGCGCATCCGGCTGGAGGGAGAGGAGCTGACCGGTCTGAGCCGCCGCGCCTTGCGCCCGAAGCGGCGCGCCGTGCAGATGGTGTTCCAGGACCCGTTCGGCTCGCTCGACCCGCGCTGGACCGTCGGGCAGCTTCTGGCCGAGCCGCTGCACGTCCACGGCATCGGACCACGCGCCGACCGCCGCGACCGCGTGCTCGGCCTGCTGGAGCGGGTCGGCCTGCCGGCCGACGCGGCGCAGCGCCACCCGCACGAATTCTCCGGCGGCCAGCGCCAGCGCATCGGCATCGCCCGTGCGCTGGCCCTGGAGCCGAAGCTGGTGGTGTGCGACGAGCCGGTGTCCGCGCTCGACGTCTCCGTTCAGGCGCAGATCCTCAACCTGCTGGTCGACCTGCAGCGCGACCTCGGTGTCGCCTTCCTGTTCATCAGCCACGACCTGTCGGTGGTCGAGTACATCGCCGACCGCGTCGGCGTCATGTACCTCGGCCGCATCGTCGAAACCGCCCCGCGCGAGGCGCTGTGGCGCAGCCCGCTGCACCCCTACACCCGCGCGCTGTTCGACGCCGTACCCGACATCGAGCGCCCCGCCGACCAGGTACGCGCGCCGCTGTCCGGCGACGTGCCCAGCGCCTACGCGCCGCCGTCCGGCTGCCGCTTCCACAGCCGCTGCCCGCTCGCCGTCGACCGCTGCCGCCGGGAAGCCCCCGCGCTGCGGCCGGCCGGCGGTCCCGACCACCACGTCGCCTGCCACCTCGCCCCCGGCGGCGACCCGATCTGACCAGGAGCATCCCATGGCCCGTGTGCGAAACATCGAGATCGACGACGTCACCGGCGATACCCGCGCCGTTTATGAGCGCATCCAGCGCGAGTACGGCCCCTTCGGCAACATGCTGCGGGTGTTCGCCCACCGCCCACCCGCGCTGCGGCACGTCTTCGGCCTGCTGCTGGAATCCGCTGCCGACGCGGTGATCTCCAAGCGCCATCTGGAGATCGTGCTGCTGACCGCCTCCAAGGCGGCGGCATGCGCCTACTGCGTCGCCCACCACGCGCCGCGGCTGGCGGAACAGGGGCTGCCGCTTGAGACGGTGGAGCGCATCCTGGAACCCGACGTGCCCGGCCTCGACCCGCTCGACCGTCTGGTGCGCGACTACGCGCTGCAGGTGACGCGCGACCCGGCTCGGGTGACGGACGCGCTGTTCGCACGCCTGCGCGAGCATTTCACCGAGGAGCAGATCGTCGAGTTGACGCTGCGCACGGCGCTGTGCGCCTTCTTCAACCGATTCAACGAGTCGCTCGGCATCGAGATCGAGGACGACGCGCTGACGGACGGTTCAGCCCTCGCCACGGGTCGGTGAGCCATGCCGACGGGTGGTGCGCCGGCGCATGCGCGGTCGGAAAACCCGTCCGTGGAGAATGGTGCCTGAACCGACCGTAGCTCTGCGGCCAGGCGATGGCGCCGGGCAGCCTGGTCTTGCGGAGGCCGTTGATCGTCTCGGCCAAGGCGTTGTCCTCGAAGTCGCCGACACTCCCCGCGGAGGGTTCGACGCCAGCCTCGGCCAGACGCTCGGCGCACCAAATGGCAGAGTCTTACAACCTACGGCGGCTGCGCCGGCCCTTCGAGCTCGGCGTGGTGGATGAGGCCGCCGCCCTTGGCCGGCCGGCGCTCGTGGAGCGCCTGTTCCAGAGCGTCCAGGACGAAGCAGGCGGGGGCGGTGCGCAACACCCGCCAGCCGACGATGCGGCGGGCAAAGGTGTCGTCGACGAAGGCGACGTGGACGAAGCCTTGCCGCGTGTCGCGCCCTTCAGGCCCATGCGCCGCATCAGCCGGGCCACCCGTGCAGCGCGCCACGTCGCGGCCCTCCCGCCGCAACGACCGCCACACTTTCCTCACCCCATAGACCTGGACGTTTTGGTGGACGGGGCGAGCGGCAGCACCTTGCCGATCGGCCCGACGATGGAGGACGTGAACCTCTTCACGGACACCACCGTAGAGACGTTGCGGCGCGTCTACCGGCAACACGCACCGGACATGCACGGACGCGTCCTGAAAGCTCGCAGGAGAGGGTAGCGTCAATGTTATCGTGGATGCGAACCGCTAAGGCTGAGGCGCGTCGTACGCTAAGCCTTTGGAAAAATTGGCGGACCCGACGAGATTCGAACTCATGACCTCTGCCTTCGGAGGGCAGCGCTCTATCCAGCTGAGCTACGGGTCCGTCATCAGCGGAGGCGCAACATAGCGCAACGACCTGGCCAGGGCAAACCCTTAAATGCGGGATTTCGACCAAAAATTTTCGTGCCGCCCGGCGGCCGGATGGCCGGTCAGCGGACGGCCAGAAGCTCGCGCGGGCCGCGGTCGGCGCCGCTGGCCAAAGGGGACTTG
>JAEZHQ010000640.1 GCA_023416455.1 Pseudomonadota bacterium
CCACGCTGGCCCACCACACCACGTCGTAGGAGCCCGTGCGCTCGTACAGGATGCCGCCCATCCAGACGCCGAAGAAGGCGCCGACCTGGTGGCTGAGGAAGGCGAAGCCGTAGAGCATGCCCAGATAGCGCGTGCCGAACATCAGCGCCACCAGCCCGGAGGTCGGCGGCACCGTGGACAGCCACAGCAGGCCCATGGCCGCCGCGTACACGATCACCGTCAGCGGCGTGACCGGCAGCAGGATGAAGGCCGCCGTGCAGACGCCGCGCATGAAGTAGTTGGCGCACAGCAGGTAGCGCTTGCTCATCCGGCCGCCGAGCACGCCGGAGGTGTAGGAACCGATGACGTTGAACAGGCCGATCAGCGCCAGCGCCCAGGCGGCGAGGCCCGGGCTGATTCCGGCCCCGGTCAGGTAGGGCGGCAGGTGCGTGGTGACGAAGGCGAGCTGGAAGCCGCAGACGAAGAAGCCCGCCACCAGAAGCACGTAGCTGGGGTGGCGGAAAGCCTGCCGGATCGCGGCGAGGAAGCCGATGTCGGCCCCGGTCACCGCGGTGCCGCCGCTGCGCGCCCCGCCGGTGCCGGCGAAGGAGGCCGCCAGCACCGGCACCACCAGCATCGTGGCGCCGAGGAGGAGCAGCGCGGTCTGCCAGCCGTAGGCGGCGATGAACGCCTGCCCCATCGGGGCGAACAGGAACTGGCCGAGCGAGCCCGAGGCGGTCGCGATGCCCATGGACCAGGACCGCTTCTCCGGGGGCACGATGCGGCTGAAGCCGGCCATGACGATGCCGAAGGAGGCGCCCGCCAGCCCCAGGCCGATCAGCACGCCGGCGCTGAGGTGGAGCATCAGGTGGGTGTCGGCCACCGCCATCAGGGCGAGGCCGGCGGCGTAGAGCAGGCCGCCGCCGGCCAGGACCGGGGCCGGCCCGTAGCGGTCGGCCAGCGCCCCGGCGGCCGGGCCGCCGAGGCCCCACAGCAGATTCTGGAACGCCATGGCCAGGGCGAAGACGTCGCGGCCCCAGCCGCGGGCGTTCGACAGCGGCTCGATGAACAGGCCCATGCTGGATCGCGGCCCGAAGGCGATCATCGCGATCAGGCAGCCGCAGACGATGACGAAGCCCGGCGTTCGCCACGGGCGTGTCACGGCGGGGCCACCCACCTGGTTGCTGGTGCTCACAATCCCCTCCCAATCCGGGCGCTCCGGTCGATCCGCGGCGCGCCGGCCACGACGATAGGACGCAGCCGGTCTTTCATCAAATTCATAATGGGAAATAAAATCATTCCGCAGCGGAATGCAGCGCCGGAGCCGGGGATGCACCGAGCCGGGCTGCCAGGCTGTCCTCCAGCACGTCCAGCACCGGCCCGATCCGCCCGGCGGCGCGGGAGCGGATCAGCCACACCGAGACGGTGAGCGCGAAGCCCGGCACCTCCAGCGCCCGCACCCGGTCGGTGCCGGCGGTCGCCGCGATGAGCCCCAGCGGGGCGAGGCCGAAGCCCACCCCGCGCGCCACCAGCCCCACCAGGAGCGTCTGGTCGAAGGCCTCCACCGTCACGTTCAGGGGCAGGCCGTGATGGGCCAGCGCCTGCACCATGGCGCTGCGGTACATGCAGCCCTCGGGTTGCAGGACCCAGCCGGCCGCGTTCATCGCCGGCAGGCTCCAGGGACCCTGGGCGGCGCGGTGGGCGGCGGCGATCATGCGCACGGGTTCGCGCGACAGGCAGCGGCCGGCGAGGTCGGCGGGCGGCGTCTGGCCTTCGGCCATCAGGAGCAGCCCGCCGTCCAGCGCGCCGCTGCGGACCTGCTCGACCATGGAGGTGCTCCAGTCCGCCTGCAGGCGGACGGTCAGGCCGGGGAAGGCGGCGCGCAGCCGGTCCAGCGGTTCCCGCGCGGCGACCGCCATCAGGACGTGGGTCACGCCCAGCCGCAGCAGGCCCCGGGGCTGGGCGGCGGCGAAGGCGTCGGCCAAGTCGTCGCTGGCCTTCAGGACGCGGCGCGCGTGGGCCAGCGCCAGTTCGCCGTCGCGGGTGAGGGCGAGCGGCTTGGTCTGGCGGTCGAACAGGGAGACCCCCAGTTCCGCCTCCAGCCGCTGGATCAGGCGCGACACCGCCGACTGGGTCAGCCCCAGCCGGTGACCGGCCTCCTGCACCGATTGTGCCTCCGCCACTGCGACGAAGGTGCGGATCTCGTTGAGCTTCATGCGCCGCTCCGGACCGCGGCGGCGGGCGGGGGGCGTCCCGTCCACCGGCGGTGAAAAATCCCCTCTGGCGTCCGACTTTCCGCCCGGGTTAGCGTCGGGTCAAGCCCGACGAGGATGCCCATGCCCGCAAGTCCGCCACCCGCAAGTCCGCCGCCCGCCGCCCGCCGTTCCGACCGCGAATACCCCGACCGGCCGTGGGTGGGGGTCGGGGTCGTCGTGTGGCGGGACGGGCGCGTCCTGCTGATCCGGCGGGGGCGGCCGCCCCGCCTGGGGCAGTGGAGCCTGCCGGGGGGCGCGCAGGCGGTGGGCGAAACGGTCTTCGAGACGGCCGTGCGCGAGGTGCGGGAGGAGACCGGCCTGTCCGTGGTGCCGACCGGGATCGTCACCGTGGTCGACGCCATCACTCCCGACGGCGCCGGGCGCGCGCTCTACCACTACACCCTGGTCGAAGTGGCGGCGGAGTGCCCGGAAGGCGAGGCGGTGTGCGCCGACGACGCGCTGGAGGCGGTGTGGGCGACGGTGGAGGAGGCCGCCCGGCTGACGGAATGGGACGAGACGGAACGGGTCATCCGGCTGTCGGCGGCGCAGCGAGGCGCCGGGTGAAGGCCGGCACGTCGTCCGGGGCCAGCGGCCGGGACAGAAGGTAGCCCTGGATGCGGTCGCAGCGGTAGGCGCGCAGGAACAGGAGTTGTTCCCTGGTCTCCACCCCTTCGGCGACGACCTGGAGCCCCAGCGCGTGGGCCAGCGCGACGATGGCGTGCACGATGGCGGCGGCGTCGCGGTCCTCGACCATGGCCTGGGTGAAGTGCTTGTCGATCTTCAGCGCTTCGACCGGCACCCGGCGCAGCAGGGCCAGCGAGGAATAGCCCGTCCCGAAATCGTCGAGAACCAGCCGCACGCCGGCGCCGCGCAGCCGGGTCAGCGTTTCGCGCGCCGCACCGCCATGATCGAACAGGGCGGTTTCGGTCAGTTCCAGCTTCAGGTTGGCGGCGGGCAGCCCGGTTTCCGCCAGCACGCCCAGGACCATGCGGGCGAGGCCGGGGTCGTCGAGCTGGCGCGCCGACAGATTCACCGCCACCGGAACGTCGGCGATGCCGTCCCGCATCCAGCCGGCCGCCGTGGCGCAGGCGCTGCGCAGGACCCATTCGCCGAGCCGGTGGATGGCGTCGCTGGTCTCGGCCATGGGAATGAAGACGTCCGGGGGAATGACCGTGCCATCCTCCAGCCGCCAGCGCGCCAGCGCCTCGAAGCCGCTCAGCCGGCCGCTGTCGGCGTCGGCCTGGGGCTGGTAGGCCAGCCGCAGCTCGTCCCGCGCGATGGCCTGGGCGATGCGGTCGGAGAAGGCGCCCGGCGCCCCGGACGGCTCCAGCCGCCCGAAGGGGTCGGCCTCGATGACGACTCCCTGCTTCACCGCCATGCCCCTTCTCCACGCCTTCACCGCCGCCTCAACAGCCCGGGAAGGGTTTTGTTAACCATAATATCGGGCAGTTAAGCGGTTTTTTCGCGGTTACGGAAGAGTCAACAACGGGGTGCCGGTGACAAGAATGGGGCGGGGTCCCGGCCGTCCGCGGGGCGCGGGGCGGCAGGCCGGGGGATGACGGAGCCGCCCCGGGGACGGCGGCTTTCCTTCCAGACGCTGAAGCGGACGTCTAGACGTTGAAGCGGAAGTGGAAGATGTCGCCGTCCTGGACGACGTACTCCTTGCCTTCCTGGCGCATCTTGCCGGCGTCCTTGGCGCCCTGCTCGCCGCCCAGGGTGGTGTAGCTGTCGAAATCGATGGTCTCGGCGCGGATGAAGCCGCGCTCGAAGTCCGTGTGGATGACGCCCGCCGCCTCCGGCGCCTTGGCGCCGCGCCGCACGGTCCAGGCGCGCGCCTCCTTCGGGCCGACGGTGAAGAAGGTGATCAGGTCGAGGAGCTGGAAGCCGGCGCGGATCAGCTTGTTCAGGCCGGTCTCCTCAAGGCCGAGGGCGGCCAGGAACTCCCGCTTCTCCTCCGGGTCGGCGAGCTGGGCGACCTCGGACTCGATGGCGGCGGAGATGATCACCATGCCGGCCTTTTCGGCCTTGGCCTTCTCGGCCACCTTGGCGGTCAGGGCGTTGCCGGTGGCGGCCGAGGCTTCCTCGACGTTGCAGACATAGAGCACGGGCTTGGCCGTCAGCAGCATGAACTGCCGGAACAGCGGCCGCTCCTCGTCGCCGATCGGGACGACGCGGGCCGGCTGGCCGTCCTGGAGCACCTTCAGCGTGCGCTCCATCAGGTCGGCCTTGAGCTTGGAGTCCTTGTCGCCGCCCTTGGCCTTCTTCTGGAGGCTGGTGAGCTGGCGCTCCAGGCTCTCCATGTCGGCCAGCATCAGCTCGGTCTCGACCACCTCGGCGTCGCGCAGCGGGTCGACGTCGCCTTCCACATGGGTGACGTCGTCGTCCTCGAAGCAGCGCAGCACATGGACGATGGCGTCCACCTCGCGGATGTTGGCGAGGAACTGGTTGCCGAGGCCCTCGCCCTTGGAGGCGCCGCGGATCAGGCCGGCGATGTCGACGAACTCCAGCTGGGTCGGCACGGTCTTCTGCGACTTGGCGATGGCCGCCAGCCGGTCCAGCCGCGGGTCGGGCACGCCGACGCGGCCCACGTTCGGCTCCTTGGTGCAGAAGGGGAAGTTGGCCGCCTCGGCCGCCTGGGTGGCGGTCAGCGCGTTGAACAGGGTCGACTTGCCGACGTTCGGCAGGCCGACGATGCCGCAGTTGAAGCCCATGGGGGTGCTCGCCGTCGGGAATGTCAGGATCGGGGCGCTTTATCCTACGTGGGACCCGAAAGCGCAAACGGGAAGTGGGGGAGGGCGCGGGCGCCGCCTACTGGGTGGCCAGCGTCACCTTGTTCATGAAGGTCTCGGGCTGGCCCTGGGCCATCAGGGGGAAGGCGTCGGCGACGGCGTCGAGCAGCGGGTCGATCCAGGACTGGTCGGCCTTGGCGAAATCGTGCAGCACGTAGCCGCTGACCTGGGCCTTGTCGCCCGGGTGGCCGATGCCGAGGCGGACGCGCCAGTAGTCCTTGCCGATGTGGGAGTCGATGGAGCGCAGGCCGTTGTGGCCGCCGTGGCCGCCCCCCTTCTTGACGCGGATGCGGCCGGGGGGCAGGTCCAGCTCGTCGTGGATGACGACGACGTTCTCGGGCTTCAGCTTGAAGAACTGGAGCGCCGCGACGACCGACTGGCCGGACAGGTTCATGAAGGTCAGGGGCTCCAGCGCCAGCACCTTGCCGGTTCCGACGGTGCCCTCCGCGGCCTGGCCCTGGAAGCGCTTGCGCCAGGGGCTGAAGCCGTGGCGCCGGGCGATGCGGTCGACCGCCATGAAGCCGATGTTGTGCCGGTTGCGCGCGTACTCCGCGCCGGGGTTTCCCAATCCCACCAGCAGCAGCATGGAAAGCTCCCTCGCAATGAAACGGACGGCGGAAAAGAAACAGGGGGCCGAAGCCCCCTGCTGCGGTCGCCGGCGGGCCTCCGGATCAGGAGGCGGTCTCGGACTCCTCGGACTTCAGGCCCGACGGAGCGACGATCGTGGCGATCGTGAAGTCGCGGTCGGTGATGGTCGGCGCGACCCCCTCCGGCAGCGTGACGGCGGAGATGTGGATCGACTCGCCGATGTCGAAGCCCTCGCACGACACGGTGATGTGCTCGGGGATGCTGTCGGCGGCGCAGGTGACCTCCAGCTCGTGGCGGACGATGTTCAGCACGCCGCCGCGCTTCAGGCCCGGCGACTTGTCCTGGCTGACGAACTCCACCGGCACCTGGACGGTGATGCGGGTGTCGGCCGACACGCGCAGGAAGTCCACATGCAGCGGCGCGTCGGTGACCGGGTGGAACTGCACGTCGCGCGGCAGGACGCGGTGGGTGGCGCCGTCCACGGTCACGTCGAACAGGTGCGTGAAGAAGCCCGGCTGGTGCAGGACGCGGTTGAACGCGAACTTGTCGAGCGAGATGGTGATGGGGGCCTGCTTGCCGCCGTAGATGACGGCCGGGATGCGGCCGTCGCGGCGGGTCTGGCGGGCGGTCCCCTTGCCGGCCCGAGCGCGCGCTTCGGCGCTGAGCGGAACGATCTGAGTCATGGAATGCTCCTCAAACGAAAAAGGCGCCAGCCTCCAGGGGTGCTGACGCTTGGGCGCGGTGATTACGGCATGCGTGATGCCGCGTCAAGGAAAAGCGGGCAGGCAGGGCCGGCGGGAGCCAGCCGCGGGAACCAGCCGCGGGAACCAATGAAAAAGGGGCGGCCGCCGGCCGCCCCCTTGGTTGCGGGCGCGCTGCCCGGCGGTTCAGGAAAACAGGCTGGAGACCGAGCGCTCCTCGCTGATCCGCATGATCGCCTCGGCGAGCAGCGGGGCGATGGTCAGCTGGCGGGTGTTGCGCGACACGCGCACCGCCTCGGTCGCCTGGATGCTGTCGGTGGTGACCAGCTGCTCCAGCGGCGACACGGCGACGCGGGCGACGGCGCCGCCGGACAGCACGCCGTGGGTGCAGTAGGCGTGCACCGACTTGGCGCCGGCGTCCATAAGGGCGACCGCGGCGTTGCACAGCGTGCCGCCCGAATCCACGATGTCGTCCAGCAGGATGCAGCGGCGGCCGGCGACGTCGCCGATGATGTTCATCACCTCCGACACGCCGGCGCGCTCGCGCCGCTTGTCGATGATGGCGAGGTCGGCGTCGAGCCGCTTGGCCAGCGACCGGGCGCGCACCACGCCGCCGACGTCGGGCGACACCATGGTCACCTCGCCGATGTCGCCGAAGGTGGTGCGGATGTCCTTCTCGAACACCGGGGCGCCCATCAGGTTGTCGGTCGGGATGTCGAAGAAGCCCTGGATCTGGCCGGCGTGCAGGTCCATCGTCAGCACCCGGTTGGCGCCGGCCTGGGTGATCAGGTTGGCCACCAGCTTTGCCGAGATTGGCGTGCGCGGGCCGGTCTTGCGGTCCTGCCGGGCGTAGCCGTAATAGGGGATGACCGCGGTGATGCGGCGGGCCGATCCGCGGCGCAGCGCGTCGATGGTGACAAGCAGCTCCATCAGGTTGTCGTTGGCCGGGAACGACGTCGACTGGATGACGAACACGTCCTCGCCGCGCACGTTCTCCAGGATTTCGACGAACACCTCCATGTCCGAGAAACGGCGGATGCTCGCCTTGGTCAGCGGCACGCCGAGACATGTGGAGATGGCCTCGGCCAGCGGACGGTTGCTGTTGCCGGCAAGCACCTTCATCGCAGTCGGCTCTCTTTTCCAGGGAAATGGCCTCGGGGCGGTGGCCGCGCCAACGCCGCCACCGCCCCTTGAAAACGGGCCGGACCATAACAAAGGGCCGAAGCCATGTAAACGTTCCTTGCTGACCGGCCCGGGCGGCGAGAGGGGTTCCGCCTTGCGTTTCCGGCATGGCGCCGGGTCAGCGGACGGCGAGCTTGGCGAGATGGGCCTTCAGGCGCAGGTCGGCTTTGGCGAAATGGTCGAAGTACCAGAATTGCAAAAGCTCGTCCGCCTTGCTCTTGGTGTAGGCGAAGGTGAAGACCGACTGCCGTGCCTCCACCTGCTGGGTGATCGCGTCGAGCAGCTCGCTGAGCCGGCGGTGCTGCGCCCGGTGCTCCGCAAGATGGGGGTAGCGGATGGACGCCTGGACCCGCTCCTCCCGCATGAAATGGCGGGCGGAGAGGTCGCGCAGCTCCTCCATCACCGCCAGCGCCTGGGCGCGCTGCTCCTCCTCGCCCGGCAGGGTCACGAAGCGGCGGATCAGGTCGTGCTGACGGCGGTGATCGGCGTCGATCCCGCCGTTGTCGAGGATCATCTCTTCGCGCCATTCCAGCATGGTCCGGCCTTCCCGTCGCTTTGAAGCCCCTTGCGCCTCAGTGTCGCGCGAAATCGCTGGCCATGCAATCAATCCGTGGAAAAATCGTCGGACATGGAAGCAATCGCGAGGTGATCCGCATCGCTTCCGCACTCTTAAGACGAATGGCCTATGTTGGATGGAGTAACGCCGCCGTTGGCGACGGCGTCCTCCGCGTCAGCCCTGGATCAGGATTGCGGAAAGGCCCCGGCCATAGTCCGATTCCCCGCGCAGGCGGGAGCGGCGGTAGCTGAAAAAGCGGTCCTCCTCGGCGGCGGTGTCGTTGGGGCAGCGCTGGATGATCTCGACTCCGGCGTCGCCGAGCCGGCGCGCGACATAGCCGACAAGGTCGAACAGGAAATGGCCGGGCCGGCGCGCGGGCGCGAAATAGTCGCGGTTGCGCGGGTCCTCCTCCTGGAAGGGGGCGGGGAACTCCGGTCCCACCTCGTAGGAGCGCTGGGCGATGCAGGGGCCGACGGCGGCGACGATTCGGGACGGCTTGGCGCCGAGTTCGACCATGCGGGCGATGGTGGCCTCGATCACGCCGTCCTTGGCCCCCTTCCAGCCGGCGTGCGCGGCGCCGATCACCTTCGCCTTGCTGTCGGCGAACAGCACCGGGGCGCAGTCGGCGGTGAGGATGCCCAGCGCCACGCCCGGCACCCGGGTGACCATGGCGTCGGCCCGCGGCGCATCCTGCGGCCGCCAGGGCGCCTCGACGGTGACGCAGGTCGCGCTGTGCACCTGGTGGCAGGTGACGAGGCGGTCCGGCGGAAGGTCGAGGCGGCCGGCGGCGCGCGCGCGGTTCTCCGCGACGGCGGCCGGGGCGTCCCCGGACCCCAGCCCGACGTTGAGCGATGCGTACAGCCCCGTGGACACCCCGCCGCTGCGGGTGAAGAAGGCGTGGCGGATGTGTGTGATGTCGTTCAGCGCACCCAGCGTGATCACGAACCCTGTCCCTCGCGTCTTGATCCGGTCTTCCGTTCTCAGGGGGCCTCGAAGCCCGCCGGGGCTCCCGATCCGGGGGAGGCGAGCGCGAGAACCTTGAACAGGGTGCCCATTTGGGCGGGATCGATCAAGCGGGCGAGCGCCGCGTCGATGTCGGCCGCCTGCCGCGGCGTGGCGGCGCGCTTCAGCGCGGCGGCGCGCGGAACGATGCCGAGGCGGGTCAGCCAGGCCCCCTGGTCCACCGGGCCGAAGCTGGCGGCGCCGGCGCCGCGCGCCGCGGCGGCGATGGCGGCGAAGTCCACATGCGCGGTCAGGTCGGCCTCCCCGGGGGCCTCCAGCACCGGGGCATGGGCGTGCCGCCGCACGGCCTGGAGCGTGTCGCCGACCGCCGGACCGGCGGCGTGGCCGTAGTCGATGACCAGGGCGGCCCCCGGATGGGCGGCCAGCCGCTCGCCGATCAGCCGCGCCACCGCCTGGGAGGCGGGGGAGACCTCGACCACGCTGCCTTCGGGCGCGTCGCGCAGGGCGGCGGGCACCAGACGCGCGCCGGAACTGCCGAAAGCCTCCAGCACGAAGCGGAAACGGGGATCGCCTTCCGGCGAATCGGCGGCGCCGGAAGGCTCGTCGAGGGCGACCAGCCGCTCGAACCAGCCGTGGGCGGTCTTCTGGACCTGGCGGATGGGCAGGGCGTCGAAGAACTCGTTGGCGATGATCAGGGCGGGTCCCTCCGGGACCTCCTCCAGCCGGTCGTGCCAGGTGACGGGCAGGGTGCCCAGCGTGGCCCGCTGGCGCGCGCGCAGGGCCGGGCTGGTCTCCACCAGATGGACCTCGGCGGCGGCGCGGAAGGCGGGCACCAGGGCGGCGGCGCGCAGCGCGTCCTGCATCAGCGTGCCGCGCCCCGGCCCCAGCTCCACGAGACGGAAGGGCGCCGGCCCGCCGAGCCGCCCCCACATGTCCACGCACCACAGCCCGATCAGCTCGCCGAACATCTGGCTGATCTCGGGGGCGGTGGTGAAGTCGCCGGACAGGCCGAAGGGATCCCGGCGCATGTAGTAGCCCAGGCGCGGGTGGCCCAGCGCCTCGCCCATGAAGGCGGCCACGGACAGCGGCCCCTCCACCAGGATGCGGCGGGCGAGCAGCCGGGCCAGGCTGTCGGAGTCGCCGCTCATGCCGCCACGGTCCGGCGGGCGCGGGCGACCAGCCACAGGCCGAGCAGGACCATCGGCAGCGAGAGCAGCTGCCCCATGGTGGCCCCGGCGAAGAGGAAGCCGAGCTGCGGGTCGGGCTCGCGGAAGAACTCGACGACGATTCGCGACAGGCCGTAGCCGATGAAGAAGAGGCCGGCGACGGTGCCCGGGCGGTTGCGGACGGCGGGCATGCGGACGGCGACGGCGAGCAGGACGAACAGCAGGGCGCCCTCCAGGGCGGCCTCGTAGAGCTGGCTGGGGTGGCGCGGCACCTGGACGGGATCGCGCGGGAACACCACCGCCCACGGCACGTCCGGCGCCGGCCGGCCGTACAGCTCGCCGTTGATGAAGTTGGCGATGCGGCCGAAGAACAGCCCGATGGGGGCGGCGGCGGCGATCAGGTCGCCGAAGGCGAGCGGCGAAATGCCCCGCCGCCGGGCGAACAGCAGGATCGCCGCCACGACGCCGAGCATCCCGCCGTGGAAGGACATGCCGCCGTGCCAGACCTGGAGCGCATCGAGCGGATGGTCGAGATAGAAGGGCAGGTTGTAGAAGAGCACGTAGCCGAGCCGCCCGCCGAGGATGACGCCGATGACCGCCCAGGTCAGGAAGTCGTCGAAATCCTCCGCCGAGGGCCGGCCGCCGGAACGGCGCGCCAGGCTCAGGCAGTAGCGCCAGCCCAGCACGAAGCCCGCCAGATAGGCGAGGGCGTACCAGCGGATGACGATCGGGCCGATCTCCACGGCGACCGGGTCGATGGCGGGAAAGGCGAGGACGAGCATGCGGGCTCTCAGCGGAAGGGGTCGGGCTGGTCGAGGAAGTCGCGGACGTAGCGGCGCACGCCCTCCTCCAGTTCGGTGAAGGGGTGGGTGAAGCCGGCGGCGCGCAGGCGCCCGGTCCGCGCCTCGGTGAAATACTGGTACTTGCCGCGCAGCGGCTCCGGCATCTCCACATATTCGATGCGCGGCTCGCGCCCCAGCGCGGCGAAGGTGGCGAGCGCCAGGTCGCGGAAGCTGCGCGCCCGCCCGGTGCCGACGTTGAACAGGCCGCTGACCTCGGGATGGTCGAGCAGCCACAGCATCACCGCGACGCAGTCGTCGACATGGATGAAGTCGCGGGCCTGACCGCCGTCCTCGACGCCGGGGCGGTGCGACCGGAACAGGCGCGCCGGCTCCCCGGCGCTGAGCAGGGGATGGAGCTTGGCGACCACGCTCATCATGTCGCCCTTGTGCCGCTCGTTCGGGCCGTAGACGTTGAAGAACTTGAGTCCCGCCCATTGCGGCGGGGCCAGCCCGCCGTCGGCGAGGATGCGGGCGACGCGGCGGTCGACGAGATGCTTGGACCAGCCGTAGGCGTTCAGCGGGCGCAGCCCGGCCAGCGCCGCGGGCGAGGCGTCGTCGTCGAAGCCGGCCGAGCCGTCGCCGTAGGTGGCGGCGGAGGAGGCGTAGATCAGCCGGGCGCCGCGCCACGCGCACCAGCGCCAGAGATCGAGCGTCAGGGCGACGTTGCTGGCGACGATCTTGTCCACGTCGCGCTCGGTGGTGGCGGACACCGCGCCGAGATGGAAGATCAGGTCGATCTCCGCCGCGTTCTGGTCGAGGAAGGCCAGCGCGCCCTCGGGGGGCACCAGCGCGGCGACCTCGCGCTTGGCGAGGTTCTGCCACTTCTCGCCGTCGCGGAAACGGTCGATCACCGCAACCTCGGTGAGCCCGCGCGCCGCCAGGCCGGCCACGAGGTTCGAGCCGATGAAGCCGGCCCCGCCGGTGACCACGATCATGCTGCCTTCCTTCCCGCAACGGCCGGCGTTTCACGGCCCCAGGTCTTAGAGCGGATCGCGCGGAACCGGAATCGATGTGAAGCGTGAATCCGCTCGCAGAACAAAGCTGTAGGGCATCGTGCGTTTCCGACCGAACGCACGATGCCCAGGAGAGACGGTATCCTATAGGCGGCGACCGGCATCGCCGCAAGGCGTGCCGGCCGGCTGCGGCGGAAGGATGTGCTTCCCCTCATGCCGCCGGCCTTCGAGGCCAAGGCTTTCGATGGGGCGCATCGAAAGCCCGTGGCGCTACGCCGCGGCGGAGGCGGCCGCGCGGTTGGCCGCGCTGACCAGCGCGCGCAGGGAGGCGGTCACGATGTCGGCATCGACCCCGACGCCGAACAGCGTGCGCCCGTCGGCGGTGCGCACCTCCACATAGGCGGCGGCCTGGGCGTCCTCGCCGGCGCCGACCGCGTGCTCGCGGTAGTCGACCACATGCAGGTCGAGCCCGCAGCCCTGGCGCAGCGCATCCAGGAAGGCGTCGATGGGGCCGTTGCCGCGGCCCTTGATGGTCGTCGCCTTGCCGTCGCGCCGGACCACGGCGGTCAGGGTGCGCGGGCCGGAGTTCGGGCCGCGCGGCTCGGTGCCGTGCTCGATCAGGGCCAGCGGCTCCTCGACGTCCAGATACTCGGCCTTGAAGGCGGCGTGGATGTCGGCCGGGGCCAGCTCCTTGCCGCTCTCATCGGCGATGCGCTGCACCGTCTTGGAGAACTCGATCTGGAGGCGGCGCGGGATCTGGAAGCCGTAGTCCTTCTCCAGCACGTAGGCGATGCCGCCCTTGCCGGACTGGCTGTTGATGCGGATGACCGCCTCGTAGGAGCGGCCCAGGTCCTGCGGATCGATGGGCAGGTAGGGAACCTCCCACTTGTCCGAGTTGGAGCGGGCCAGCGCCTTCAGCCCCTTGTTGATGGCGTCCTGGTGCGAGCCGGAGAAGGCCGTGAAGACCAGCTCGCCGGCGTAGGGGTGGCGCGGGTGGACGGGCAGCTGCGTGCAGTATTCGGAGACGCGGACGATCTCGTTGATGTCGTCGATGTTCAGCCCGGGATCGACTCCCTGGGTGAACAGGTTCAGCGCCAGGGTCACCACGTCCACGTTGCCGGTGCGCTCGCCGTTGCCGAACAGCGTGCCCTCGACGCGGTCGGCGCCGGCCAGCATGCCCAGCTCGGCCGCCGCCACGGCGGTGCCGCGGTCGTTGTGAGGATGCAGCGAGATGATCGCGCTCTCGCGGTTCTTCAGGTTGCGGCAGAACCACTCGATCTGGTCGGCGTGGACGTTGGGGGTGGACATCTCCACCGTCGCCGGCAGGTTCAGGATGATCCGGCGCTGCGGCGTCGGCTGCCACACCGCCATGACCGCTTCGCAGATCTCCAGCGCGAAGTCCAGCTCGGTGCCGGTGAAGCTCTCCGGCGAATATTGCAGGACGACCTCGGTCTCCGGATGCTGCTCGGCCAGCTCGCGGATCAGCCGGGTGCCGGCGACGGCGATGTCGATGATGCCCTGGCGGTCCATGCCGAAGACGACGCGGCGCTGCAGCTCGGAGGTGGAGTTGTAGAGGTGCACGATGGCCCGCTTGGCGCCCTTGATGCCCTCGAAGGTGCGGCGGATCAGCTCCTCGCGGGACTGGGTCAGCACCTGGATGGTGACGCCGTCGGGGATGCGGTTTTCTTCGATCAGGGTGCGGCAGAAGTCGAAGTCGGTCTGCGAGGCGGCGGGGAAGCCGACCTCGATCTCCTTGAAGCCCATGCGCAGCAGCACGTCGAACATCGCGCGCTTGCGGTCGGAGCCCATCGGCTCGATCAGCGCCTGGTTGCCGTCGCGCAGATCGACCGAACACCAGACGGGCGCCCTGTCCAGCGTGCGGCCGGGCCACTGGCGGTCGGCCAGGCGGACGGCGGGGAAGGGTGCGTACTTCGTGTGCTTCTGGTCCGGCGTGGCGATGTGGTTCATGGCGCTTTCTTGTCCCTCTTGGCCCCGCCCGGCCGCCGGCGCTCTCTGGCCGGTTCGTGGCGGGTCGGTGGACGGGGCGTCGTCACAGGTCTCGGGTGACCGGCGCGGATACGGCCGCGGAGCTGCCGGGCGGGCTCAGCGACCGCTGCTAAGTCGCAGCCCCGGCCCCCTCCGGGAGACGATCGGCTGGAATGCGGCCGCCCGACGGCTGATGGTCGTCCGACTGGTGCGATGGGCGCTCATGGGAAAGATACACTTCGACCGGAAAAAGGACAGGCGAACGCAGGCGACCCGGACGCTCACAGCGCCGGGTTGATAAGTCGCGCAAGGGCGTTCGTGGGATCGAAGCGGATCATGGCCCGTACTCTGCGCAGGCGAGCCGTCGCTGTCAAGCCGCTAATCGGCCGCCGCGGGGCCGGCCGGCCCACCCTCACCCGAAGATCAGCCGGTAGAGGACGGGCAGCAGGATCGCCGTGGCCAGCCCGTTCAGCCCCATGCCGAGCCCGGCGAAGGCTCCGGCCACCTCGTTCTCCTGGAGGGCGCGGGCGGTGCCGATGCCGTGGGCGGCGACCCCCATGCCGAAGCCGCGCGCCCGCCGGTCCTTCACCCCCACCAGATCGAGCACCCAGGTGCCGAACGTGGCGGCGATGATGCCGGTCAGGATCACGAACACGGCGGTCAGCGAGGGCAGGCCGCCGATCTGCTCCGACACGCCCATGGCGATCGGCGAGGTGACGGACTTGGGCGCCAGCGACAGCAGCGTGCGCTCCGACGCCCCCAGCACCCAGCCCAGCGCCACCGCGCTGAGCGCCGCGGCGGCGGAGCCGGCGAGCAGCGCCGCCAGCATCGCGGCGGCGGAGCGGCGGACCTGCCGGAACTGGTTGTGCAGGGGCACGGCCAGAGCCACCGTGGCGGGGCCGAGCAGGAAATGGACGAACTGCGCGCCGTCGAAATAGGTGCGGTAGTCCACCCCGGTCACGGTCAGCAGGCCGACCAGGAGCAGGACGGCGGTCAGCACCGGGTTCAGCACCGGCCGCCGGCCGCAGCGCTCGAACAGCCACATCCCGGCCTGGTAGGCGAGCAGGGTCAAGGTCAGCCCGGCCAGCGGGCTGGCCGACAGATAGACCCAGATCTCCTGGAAATCGGCGGTGAGACCGGCGCTCACGGCGCGTCGCTCCCGCCGGCGGAGCGGCGCAGCAGGGCGCTCATCACCCGGGCCGTCAGGGCGACGCCCAGCAGCGTGCTGGCGAGCAGGGCCGCGGTGATGGGCAGGGCCTCGCCGCCCAGCCGGTCGAGATGGGCCATCACGCCGACCCCGGCCGGCACGAACAGCAGCGACAGGTGGCGCAGAAGGCCGCCCGCGGTCTCCTGCATCGGCCGCGGGACGCCGCCGCGGACGAGGAGGCCGACGAACAGCAGGAGCATGCCGATCACCGGCCCGGGGACGGGCAGATGGAGCAGGCGCGCGATCAGCTCGCCCGCCAGTTGGCAGAGGAGGAGGATGGTCAGGGTGCCGAGCATGGGGAGGCTCCGTGGTCGCGATGGCCCAACCCTACCCCCGCACGGCCGGCCCCGGGGAGGGGACAAGGGTTACGGCGCCCGCAGGTTCGCCCTGATCCAGTCGCGCACCTCCCGGCACACCGCCTCGGCGGTCTCGTCCAGCCGGTGGCCGGCGCCGGGCATGAGGACGAGCTTGCGGGGCTCCCGCGCCATGCGGTGCACATGGATGGAGCACAGCGGGCTCAGCACCTCGTCGGCCTCGCCGTGGACCAGCAGGATGGGGCAGCCGAGATCGCGCACCGGCTCGGTCCCGAAGCCCTGCGTCGCCAGGGTCACGACGGTGCAGACCGCCCCGCGGTTGGAGGCCGCCGCCTGGACGGCCACGGCGCCGCCGAAGGAGTGGCCGGTCAGGGCCACATGGTGCACGCCCTGCCGCCCCAGGAAGGTGAGGCCGCTCAGCGTGTCCTGGACGGCCTCCTCCAGGCTGTGCGGGTTGCGGAAGCGGATGCGCAGCGAGGTGATTCCCGCCCCGGCCAGCTCCGCGCACAGGCGGGGGTAGAGCCCGCGGGCCGGGGAGTCGAACCCGCCGCCGGCCCCGCCGAGCCAGACGGCGCCCAGCCTGCCGCCCCCCGGCCCCGCGGGGCCGGCGGGGTAGTGGCGCGCCTCCACCGTGCCGCGGTCGGTCTCCATCCGGACGGGATGGTGGCCGTCCTCCGCCCGTCCGCCGATCTCCGCCGTCAGAAGCGGCATGGTTCGTTCTCCCCGTCGGCTCCCTGCTCCCACAACACGGCGCCGGCGGCCGGTGTTTCCCGGGACGGAACCTCGCCGCCCGCGCCCGGTTGTCGGCCTGGAGCCGGGGGACCCGGAGCGAGGGCGGGCGGCACCGGGGGGCGCCGCCCGCCGCACCAACGGACCAGCGCGGCCGCAGCGGCTGAACGGTCGCAGGCAACCCCGGGCGTGCGACGAAATGGCAACCCGGCTGTTGCCGTCGGGCAAAGCCGATCAACCATTCAAAGAAGTGCGACAGCCATGCTCAAGCAGATCTCGGTCGATACCGTGAAACAGGCCGCCGACCTCGCGTCCGAGGCGATGGCCGACCGCCGGCGCTTCCTTGGGGGCATGCGCAACATCGACCTGGGGAACCAGGTTGCCGAGCGCGGATCGCGCAATCCGACCGACCTCGACGCGCTCAGCATCCTGTCGGACGGTGCCAGCGCCGCGCTCGACCAGCTCCGCCGGATGCTGGACGGCCTGTCGCCCGAACAGCGGGTGGAACTGCGCGCGATCATGATGGTCGGGCGCGGCGATTTCGCCGGCAACCAGTGGGACCGCGCGCTGGACCAGGCGGGCCGCCCGCCTCACGAGGCCCACTACGACGACATCGCCGAGCGCGTCGATCTGCACGACGACCTGATGAAGGGGCTTTACGAACTGAACCTGCTCGCGAAGGAGGACTGAGGATGCCGGACCCGGTGGCGGAGCGCTGGGCCGCCATCCTCGGCGGCACGGCGCTGGGCCTGGTGGCGGTGCGCCGCCGCAGCTGGCCGCTGGCGGCGCTGGGCGGCGGGCTGTTCCTGGC
>JAEZHQ010000022.1 GCA_023416455.1 Pseudomonadota bacterium
GTGATCCGCAGCGACGCGCTGACCGACAACGACGGTGATCCGCAGCAAGCCGCGCAGCTCCGCGACAGCATCGCCCAGGCGACGCAAGCGTTCGTGACGCTTGCTGGCACGCTAAATGGAGACATGCAGGTCGGTGTCGAGGCAAAGGACGGCAAGTACGTCCCTTATCTCGACGGCAAGTTGAGCAGCGAAGGATACACGACGCTGGACGAGGCCGTTATTGCGTCGTTCCGGCACAACGTCTCCACCGGCCTGATCGATGCTTCCGAGGACGTGCTGACGGCGGTGCAAAACTCCGCGGCAACGGACATCAACGAGTTCCTCAAGGACGTGCAGTTGGCGAGGGGCATCGCCGAGGCCGACACGGCGCTCGCGAGCCTCGACACCAGTCTCACCGGCATCACGGCCGCGGCCAAGAAGGCGGCCGGCCAGCTCTACGACACGGCCCAGGAAGAGGCGACGCGGGCGGATGCGCTGGGCCTGGGCGACCGGTGGCGCGAGGTGACCGAGAAGCAGATCCGTGCGGGGTGGGCCGCCGCAGAACAGACCATCGGCCCGGCGGCGGCGGCGCTCGCTAAGCTCGACGGTGAGTTCGAGGCGTTCGCGGAAGCGGTAAAGAAGCTCGGGCTGAACATCACCGAAGCGGAAATCGCCACGGAAAAGGCGGCGGCAAAGGAGCGGCTGCTGAAAGAAGCGCGCACCGATTATGACGTCTTGGTCAACACGGCGGCGGGCAATGAACACCGAAATTCCGCTGATGCCCTGGTTGATTGGTGGACCAAGAAGGCTGCTGATAACGTGCTCCTCGGCAACGACCCGAACGAATATTTCGGCGCGAAAGCCAGTAACTTGGTCAACGGCCTCGACGCGACGCAGCTCAACGACTTGATCGCTCACGTTGCGACGCTGACCGACGCCTCGGCCAAGACGCTGGGCCTGTTCGCGACGACCAGGCTGGAGCAGGTCCGGGCAGCGGGCATTGAGGACTATGGCTTGCGCAACCGCGCCGCCGAGGTGACGCTGGGCAAGCTCTCGCAAGACGAGTACGAGCGGCTGGCGCTTGAGATCGAGCAAAAGCGCGAGCTGGCCGCCGTCACCGATGAAGTATTGCGGACGGGATTGGAAAGTCTCCAGACGGCGGAGCGCGAGGCGCTGGCGTTCAAGCAGGCGCAGGCCCAGGCGAACACCCTGGACGACCTGACCCTGCGCTCGATGGCTGCCGACGTGACCCTGGGCAAGGTCACTCAGGACGCTTACGACCGGAAAGCGCTTGAGATCAAACAGGCACAAGAACTTGCGACAGTTACCGATCCAGTTGTCAAAGCGAAAATGCTTGAGGTGCAAGCCAATGAGCGGCTGGCGCACAGCTACAAGCAGACGGCCGCCGCGCAGGAGTCGGTGATCAAGTCGGGCGGCTCCATCCGTGACTTCATCGACCGCAGCCGCTCGACGGCGGGCATCGGCGTCTCCGCGTCAGCCGCACTGGCCGCCGCGCAGTCGCAGTTCGACCGCGACTTCGGGTTGGCGCAGGCCGGCGACCAAGACGCGCTACAGCGGGTCGCCGCGTCCGCGGACCGGCTGCTACAGGCCGCCCCCGGCGTGCTCGCGTCCGGCATGGATTTTCGGACGTTCCAAGATGGCATCCTGGCGCAACTGGAGGGCCTGCCCGCGGTCAAGAGCTACGACGCGCAGGTCCTCGACAAGCTGACCGAGATCGCCGCGATCGGGCTGTCCGCGGCGGACTTCTTGGGGTTGATGGCGGCCGACCTGGACAAGGACCAGCGCATCAGTTGGCCGGAGTTTGAGACCTGGGCCGGGAACAATGCCGCACAGGTGGCGGTGCTCGGCGACGCGCTGGGGCTGAGCAACGCCAGCCTGTCGGACATCTTCGGCGAGTTGGATGTTAACGGCGACGGCCAGCTTCAGCGAGACGAAATTCTCAACGGGCTGACCAGAAATATCCTGTCCACCACGTCAGCGACGGCCGCATATCTTGCCGTTCTGGCCGCCGACACAAATAACGACCAGCGAATTTCGTGGCCGGAGTTCAGCGCGTGGGCCGGTGACAACTCTTCGCGTCTCACCACACTTGCTACAGCGCTGGGGATTACGAACGCCAATACAAGGGACATCTTCGCTAAGCTCGATAGCAACAACAGCGGCGAGATCAGCCGCGACGAGATCGCCGCAGCGATCAGCCGAGACATCGCGACGGGCACGAAAAGCGTGGCGACCGGCACGCAAGACACCAAGGCCGCCGTCAACGAAACCAAGGGGGCGGTCAACGAAACCAAGGGGGCGGTCGGCGGCACCACGGCGGCGGTCAATGCGCTCGCAAACATACTGTCCGCACTGAAGGACAACGCCGCAGTCACGGCGACCGGAATCTCGCTGCTGAAGACAACGGCCGACGCGACCAACACGCTGATCGCGGGACAGAGCCAATACATCTATTCGTTCTGGCAAGACACCCGGTACCAGCTCAACGCCATCTTCAATCGGCAGGCCGATATGCAGGCGATGAACTCGGTCGGCCTCAACAACATCTATCAGGCAATCACTCGGCTGCCGCACGCCTCCGGCGGTCCGGCGGCCGGGCTCACCATGGTCAACGACACGCCGAGCCCGGAAATCATCAGGCTGCCCGGCGGCTCCGAGGTGGTCACCGCCGCGTCGTCGATCGCGTACGGCCTCGAAATCGCACGCCGGATGGGCGAGCCGGCGGCGCTGGCGGCGCCTTCCATCGGCGCAAACGTCATCGCCTTCCCGGCGCCCCGCGTCCCGGCCGGCGGCTGGGGTCCGGATATGTCGGGGCTGGAGCGCAAGCTCGACACGCTGATTGCGGCGGTGCAGGCGCTGCGCGCCGACGCGCGGCGGGGTGATGACGACAACGTGGACGCGACCGAAGAGGTGGTTGCCGCCGTGCAGGAACTGACCACGACGTTCCGAAAGGCCGCCACGAAGGCGAAAGGCCCCGGCGCTGTCCGGGCGAAGACAGGAGCCTGACCCGCATGCCCTACCTGCTGAAAGGTGAGCCCTGGGACGAGGCCCTGGGGTCCACACGCACGCTCTATGCCTCGGACATCGGGTTTACGTCGGAACCGTGGGATACCCCGGCAAACATCCATTGGGTCCGGCGCATCGACGGCCCAATGGTTGTGGAGCGGTCGCTGTGGAGCGGGGACGCGATCGGCGGCTATTCGGCCACCGATCCCGGTTCTGCTGTGCTGGCGAACCCTGATGGCGCGCTCGACCATTGGGCGGATTACGAGTGGGACGGCCGAGTGGTCCAGATTTGGCATACGGACAAGGAAAAGCCGGTCCTGTCCGATTTCCAGTTGGTCTACAACGGCGTAGCCGATCAGGTGGTGCCGGGCGACGACTTCGAAATCGTGCTGGCCGGGTTGGACGCGCTGCTGGAGAAGCCGTTCAGCCGTGGCGAGTTCGCCGGCTCCGGCGGCATCGAGGGCAGCGAGGACATGAAGGGCCGGGGCCGCCCGGCGTTGCTCGGCCGGCGGCGCCGGTTCACGCCCGTCCTGCTCGACTCCGCCGCGCAGATCTACATGATCGACCCGCAGGGCTATCACGCCATCCTCTCGGCCGATGATGCCGGCGACCCGTTTGAGGTGGTGGGGCCGGACCTCGCCAGCTTCGACGCGCTGAAGGCTTTGGATGCCGGGTCCTGGGACTATGCCACGTCGCGAGCGACCGGGCTGTTCCGGTTGGCGACCAAGCCGCACGGCACCATCACCGTTGCGGCCGAGGGGGTGGCGCCCGGCGGCACCTGGATATCCTGCTACGCTGACCTTGTTCGGCACGTCATCACCGCAAGCGTCCCTGCCGGCAGCATCGAGTTCGACGACGCCTCTTTCGCCGCGATGGCCGTGCTGTGTCCACAGGTGCTGGGCTACTGGCACGACGGCAGCGGCAGTCTGACCGTGCGTGATCTCGTTGACGAGCTGTCGGCAAGCGTCGGCGCCCATTGGGGCGGCAACGAGGCCCGGCGGCTGGAGATCGGGCGCTACGATGGGCCGGCGGCCGAGCCGGATTTCGTGATTCCGGAGCGGCACGTCATCTCGATCACGCCGCGCGAGATCGAGCGCCGGATGAAAAGCCTGCGCCTCAGCTACCGACCCTTCGACACCACGATCGATCAGAAGGATCTCGTGAACTGGGAGGCCATCCCCCCTGAAGTTCGTGAATCGCTGGGGGAGCCCGTCCGCTGGACCGCGCGCGCCACGCATGCCGGTGCCGCAGCGGCCTCTATCCTGGCGCGCGAGGATGAGGATGCGACCCTCTTCGACGCTGGGTCCGACGCCGTCGAGGAGCGCAACCGCCGGCTGGCGCTGTTCGGCCCGGCCGCTCGCCTCTTCGACGTCGAGGTGCCGCTGATCGCCGGCCTGACCGCCGGAAAGACCGTCCGCCTCTATCACCACCGACACGGACTGGCCGAGGGATGGAACGCCGTCGTCCTGTCCGCCAAGCGCGAGCGCGAGAGCGTCCACCAGCTAACCCTCATGGGGTTCCGCAATGGCTAAGCTCAACATCCTCTGGGACATCCCGACAGACCGCGGCACCTGGAGCGGCGGCGATTGGGTGGCAACCCTGCCGCTCGACAACCTCATCACGCAGGACATCACCGAGGTGGCGCGCACCACCTCCGCCGACCCGGCCGCGACCCGGCTGACCGTGGCGCTGCCCCGGCTGCTGCCCGTCTCCGCAATCGCGTGGGTCAACCACAACGCCCCGTCCGGCAGCACATACCGGCTGCGGGCGGGGATCGGGCCGGACCCGGAGGAGGCGACCTACGACGCGCCGGGGCTGCCGTTCTGGGAGCCGACTGTGGTCTGGGGATCGCTACCCTGGGGCGCGTTCCCTTGGGATGGCATTCGGCCTGATGACTATCCCGGCACCCCCATCGCCTACCACCGCGCCCCGGAAGCGCAGTTCGTGGACCATCTGTTCGTCGACGTGACCCTGCCGGGCGACGCCTCCTACTTCCAGGCCGGCCGGCTGCTCGCGGGCGAGGCTTTTGTCCCGAACATCAACCACCAGTACGGCGGACAGGTCGGGATCGTGGATCCCTCGACGGTCAGGCGCACGACCGGCGGCCGTCGCATCGTGGGCAAGCTGCCGAAGTACCGCCGCTGGCAAATCACTTTGGCCTACCAGGCCGAGGGGGAGGCGTTCGGCGTCTACTGGGATCTGATGTACCGGCTCGGCAAGTCGGGCGAGATGCTGATCTTGTGGGATCCCGACCTGCCGGCAGCGACGCGCGCCCGCCTGACGCTGTACTGCGCCCTGTCCGACACCACCGACATGACCGTGCAGCAGGCGTTCGGCCGCGACGGGCGGCCGATGTGGTCCGTCACCTTTGATGTTGAGGAGATGATCTGATGGCCGGCTTCCCGTTGACGATCAAGGGCCGCACCTGGGCAGCGAGCGACTTTGCTCCATATGGGTATGCCCAGAACTTTCCGATATTCGTCGGCGAAGTCGCCGACGAATTCGCCGGCTACCTTGCCCAGGCACAGGCCGTCGCCGCCGCGGCCGCCACCAAGGCCGGCGAGGCGTCGGCCGCTGCGACCACGGCGACCGCGAAGGCTGCCGAGGCGTCGGCAAGCGCAACCGCTGTCTCGACCGCGCTCAGCGCCTATGCCCCGCTGGCGTCCCCGGCCCTGACCGGGACACCGACGGCGCCGACCGCTGCGGCCGGGACCAGCACGGCGCAGCTGGCGACCACGGCCTTCGTCGCGGCGGCGGTCGGAACGCGCGAGGCGGCCATCGCGGCCGGCACCACCGCCCAGTATTGGCGGGGGGACAAGACCTGGGCGACCCTGGGCACCGCGGCGCTGCAAAATGTCTCGGCATTCGCCACAGCAGCGCAAGGGGCCAAAGCCGACAGCGCGGTGCAGCCAGCGGCCTTGGCCGGTTACGCCCCCCTGGCGTCACCGGCGTTGACCGGCACGCCGACCGCCCCGACGGCAGCTGCCGGGACCGGCACGGCGCAACTGGCGACCACGGCCTTCGTCACGGCGGCGGTCGGAACGCGCGAAGCGGCGGTCTCCGCTGGCACAGCCGACCAGTATTACCGCGGCGACAAGACGTGGGCCACGCTTGATCAAGCGGCCGTGGCCGGGCTGACGCCAGCATCGCGCCCGACATTTTCCGGCATGACGTCACATGGCAGTGTCATTCTCTACACAGATGACGGATTTATTGTGTCCCCGGCAGGGGGGAACGCAAACTCAAAAAAACTCAGACTGGTATCGCCGGTTGGCAATAACGGTTCTTACCTCCAAGTAGGAGCAAACGTGTCTGATACGTCGGCTGATTTGATTGTCAGCCGCACCGGCACGCCAAATACGACAATTCGTAACTTCAACATTTACGCACAAAATGTCACGTTTTCTTCGACGCCGACCTTCCCCACCCCTTCTCCTGGCGACAACTCCACCAAAGCCGCCACCACGGCTTTCGTCGCCAACGCCATTTCCAACCCGACGCTGCCGTCCTACACGGTGGCGACCGTCCCGACCGCATCCCCCGCGGGCC
>JAEZHQ010000385.1 GCA_023416455.1 Pseudomonadota bacterium
TGCCGCAGTTCCTCGTCTCCAACTTCCACGGCCCGTGGCTGGTGGACGTCGTCGCTGCCATCGTCTCGCTGGTCGCGGTGTCGCTGTTCCTGAAGGTGTGGCACCCCAAGACCATCTGGCACACCACCGGCGGCGCCTCGGCGCTGACCGGCAGCGCCGGCGCCGCCGTGGTGACGGGCGAGGCGCGCAAGGACCACGGCTACACCCCGGCCGAGGTGCGCCGCGCCTGGACGCCCTGGGTCATCCTGAGCGTGGTGGTCTTCATCTGGGGCATCCCCGAGGTCAAGCTGTTCCTGGACGGGCTGTCGGTCTTCAAGTTCCCGATCGAGGGCCTGCACAACCAGATCCTGCGCGTGCCGCCGGTGGTTCCGAAGGCCCACCCCGAGGCCGCCGTCTACACCCTGAACTGGCTGTCGGCCACGGGCACCGGCATCTTCGTCGCCGCCATCATCTCCGGCTTCGTCATGGGCTATTCGCCCAAGGAGATGGCCAAGACCTACTGGCGCACGCTGGTGGCCATCCGCTTCTCGCTGCTGACCATCGCCGCCATGCTGGCGCTGGGCTTCACCACCCGCTACTCGGGCCTGGACACCACGCTGGGCCTGGCCTTCGCCAACACCGGCTTCCTCTATCCCTTCTTCGGCACGCTGCTCGGCTGGCTGGGCGTCGCCCTGACCGGGTCGGACACCGCCTCCAACGTGCTGTTCGGCAGCCTCCAGCGCGTGTCGTCCGAGCAGCTCGGCCTGCCGCCCACGCTGATGGCCGCGGCCAACAGCTCCGGCGGCGTCATGGGCAAGATGATCGACGCCCAGAGCATCGTCGTCGCCGCCGTCGCCACCAAGTGGCACGGGCACGAGGGCAAGATCCTGCGCTACGTCTTCGGCCATTCCATCGTTCTGGCCAGCCTCATCGGCCTGCTGATCATGGCGCAGGCCTACCTGTGGCCCTTCACCTTGATGGTGGTCGGCCGATAGAGCGCTCCCGGGAGCGCGCCGCAGACTGGGGCCGGCCAGCCGGCCGGCCCCTCCTTTTTCTCCCAACCGATACCCCCGATCCAGGAGCGTCCCGCCGATGCTGCCCCCCGCCTACGAGCGCCTTCTCGCCGCCCTGGCGCGGTTCATCCCGGCCGAGCGCCTGATCACCGACCCGCTGCGCACGCTGGCCTACGGCACCGACGCCAGCTTCTACCGCCTCATCCCCAAGATCGTCGCCATCGTCGAGGACGAGGGCGAGGTCGTCCGCCTGCTTCAGGACTGCCGCGGCCACGGCGCGCCCGTGACCTTCCGCGCCGCCGGCACCAGCCTGTCCGGACAGGCGGTCACCGATTCGGTCCTGGTCCTGCTCGGCGACGGCTGGCGCGGCTGCCGCATCCCGCCCGGCGCCGAAACCGTCACCCTCCAGCCCGGCGTCATCGGCGCCGAGGCCAACCGCAGGCTCGCCCCCTTCGGGCGCAAGATCGGGCCGGACCCGGCCTCCATCGCCACCGCCAAGATCGGCGGCATCGCCGCCAACAACGCCAGCGGCATGTGCTGCGGCACCGCGCAGAACAGCTACCGCACGCTGACCTCCATGCGCCTGGTGCTGGCCGACGGCACGCTGCTCGACACCGGCGACGCCCACAGCCGCAACGCCTTCGCGTGGAGCCACGGCCCCCTGCTGGCCGGGCTGGCCGAGCTGGGCGCGCGCACGCGCGCCGACACGGCGCTGGCCGAGCGCATCCGCGCCAAGTTCCGCATCAAGAACACCACCGGCTACAGCCTGAACGCGCTGGTCGACCACAAGGACCCCATCGACATCCTCCAGCACCTGATGATCGGGTCGGAAGGGACGCTGGGCTTCATCTCCGAGATCACCTTCCGCACCGTACCGGATCACGCCGACAAGGCGAGCGCGCTGCTGGTCTTCCCCGACATCGCCGAGGCCTGCCGCGCCGTCGCCCTGCTGAAGCCGACCCCGGTCTCGGCGGTGGAGCTGATGGACCGCGCGGCCCTGCGCTCGGTCGAGGGCAAGCCCGGCATGCCGGGCTTCATCGCCGGGCTGGACGCCGGGGCCGCCGCCCTGCTGGTGGAGACCCGCGCCGAGGACGCCGCGGCGCTGGAGCGCAACCTGGCGGCCATCACCGGCGTGCTGGCCGGCACCCGCACCCTGTTCGACGTCGCCTTCACCACCGACGCCGCGGCCTGCGAGGGCTTCTGGAAGATCCGCAAGGGGCTGTTCCCGGCGGTCGGCGCCCTGCGCCGGACCGGCACCACCGTCATCATCGAGGACGTCGCCTTCCCGCTGGAGCGGCTGGCCGAGGCGACGGTGGAGCTTCAGGCGCTGTTCGCCGAACACGGCTACGCCGAGGGGATCATCTTCGGCCACGCCCTGGAAGGGAACCTGCACTTCGTCTTCACCCAGGACTTCGGCACCGACGCCGAGGTCGACCGCTACCGCCGCTTCATGGACGCGGTGTGCGCCATGGTCGTGCACAAGTACGACGGCTCGCTGAAGGCCGAGCACGGCACCGGCCGCAACATGGCCCCCTTCGTGGAGATGGAATGGGGCTCCCAGGCCTACGGGCTGATGAAGGAGATCAAGGCGCTGCTCGACCCGGAGGGGCTGCTCAACCCCGGCGTCATCCTGAACGACGACCCCGAGGCGCATCTCAAGAACCTGAAGGATCTGCCGGCCGCCCACGCGCTGGTCGACACCTGCATCGAGTGCGGCTTCTGCGAGCCGACCTGCCCGTCGCACCGGCTGACCCTGTCGCCCCGCCAGCGCATCGTCGGCTGGCGCGAGATCGCCCGGCTGGGCGCCGCCGCCGGCACCGGGGCGGGCGACGCGGAGCGGCTCGACGCGCTGGGCGCCGCCTACGATTACCAGGGCCTCGACACCTGCGCGGCCTGCGGGCTGTGCGCCACCGCCTGCCCGGTCGGCATCGAGACGGGGCTCCTGGTCAAGGC
>JAEZHQ010000058.1 GCA_023416455.1 Pseudomonadota bacterium
GCGAAATGACCGGCCGTCCGCGGGCGTTCTATCGCAAGTTCAAGCTGTCCCGCGTCACCCTCCGTGAACTGGCCTCGACCGGCCAGATCCCGGGGATGGTGAAGTCGAGCTGGTAAGGAGGGTCGGAAAATGTCTTTGAGCGATCCGCTCGGCGATATGCTGACCCGCATCCGCAACGGTCAGCACGCCCGCATGTCTGTTGTGGCCAGCCCGGCGTCGAAGCTGCGCAGCAACGTGCTTGAGGTTCTGAAGCGCGAGGGTTACATCCGCGGCTACTCCGAGGAGGAGCTGCGTCCCGGGGTGCGCAACCTGAAGATCGAGCTGAAGTACCACGAAGGCGAGCCTGTCATTAAGCAGATCGCCCGCGTGTCGAAGCCCGGCCGCCGCGTCTATTCCAAGATCACCGACCTGCCCCGCATCTACAACGGTCTGGGCATCGCGATCCTGTCGACGCCGCGCGGCGTGATGTCGGACAACGAGGCCCGCGCCGCCAACGTCGGCGGCGAAGTCCTCTGCCGCGTGTTCTAAGGGGGACCCCGCGATGTCGCGCATTGGCAAGCATCCCGTGCCGGTCCCGGCTGGCGTCGACGTTTCCGTCGACGGACAGCAGGTGACGGCGAAGGGCAAGCTGGGCACGCTCAGCCTGACCCTCATCGACGACATCACGGCCAAGCTGGAAGACGGCAAGGTCGTGGTCGCCCCGGCGAACGACAGCAGGCGGGCCCGCACCATGTGGGCCACCTCGCGCACGCTGGTCAACAACATGGTCACCGGCGTCAGCACGGGCTACACGATCAACCTCGAGATCAACGGCGTCGGCTACCGCGCGTCGGTGCAGGGCGGCGAGCTGGTGATGCAGCTCGGCTTCTCGCACGACGTCAAGTACCCGATCCCGGCCGGCATCTCGATCAAGTGCGACAAGCCGACGTCGATCTCGGTGTCGGGCTTCGACAAGCAGAAGGTCGGTCAGGTCGCCGCTGAGATCCGCGGTTGGAAGAAGCCGGAGCCCTACAAGGGCAAGGGCATCAAGTACGAGACCGAGACCGTCCTGCGCAAGGAAGGCAAGAAGAAGTAAGGTCCGCCATGCTGAAGCCAAAGCAACTACACGAGCGCCGCAAGCAGCGCGTGCGCGCGCAGATTGCCAAGAAGGCCGGCGGGCGGGCTCGCCTCTCGGTCTTCCGGAGCAATCTGCACATCTACGCCCAGATCATCGACGACGAGAACGGCCGCACGCTGGTCTCGGCCTCCTCGCTGGAGAAGGAGCTGCGCGAGCAGCTCAAGCACGGCGGGAACGTCGAGGCGGCCAAGCGCATCGGCACCCTGATCGCCGAGCGTGCCAAGGCCGCGGGCCTCACCGAGGTCGTGTTCGACCGCGGTGGTTACATTTACCACGGCCGGGTGAAGGCCCTGGCCGAGGCCGCCCGCGAGGGCGGGCTGTCGTTCTAAGGAGGCCCCGACATGGCACGTGAACGAGGCGAGCGGAGCGACCGCGAGCGGCAGCCGCGCGACCGGGAAGAGAGCGAGCTGATCGAAAAGCTCGTCGGCATCAACCGCGTCGCCAAGGTGGTGAAGGGTGGCCGTCGTTTCGGCTTCGCCGCCCTGGTGGTGGTCGGTGACGGCAAGGGCCGCGTCGGCGTCGGATCGGGCAAGGCCCGTGAGGTGCCGGAGGCGATCCGCAAGGCCACCGACCAGGCCAAGCGCGGCATGATCCGCGTCCCGCTGCGCGAGGGCCGCACCCTGCACCACGACAGCAACGGCCACTTCGGTGCCGGCAAGGTCGTGCTGCGGGCGGCTCCGGCCGGTACCGGGATCATCGCGGGCGGTCCGATGCGCGCCATCTTCGAGGCGCTGGGCGTGCAGGATGTGGTGACGAAGTCGATCGGCACCTCCAACCCGCACAACATGATCAAGGCGACCTTCGACGCCCTGTCGCAGGTGGTCAGCCCGCGCAGCGTCGCGGCGCGCCGTGGGCGTCGCGTCAGCGACATCCTCGGCAAGCGCGAAACCGGCGCCGCCGGTGCGCAGGAGGCGTAAGTCATGGCCGAGAAGAAGACCGTCATCGTCACCCAGGTCCACAGCCCGATCGGTCGCAAGCACGACCAGCGGGAGACTCTGGTGGGCCTGGGTCTCAACAAGATGAACCGGACCCGGGAGCTGGAGGACACTCCGGCGGTGCGGGGCATGATCGCCAAGGTCGCGCACCTGGTCCGCGTCGAGAACGAGGGCTGACGCCATGACCAAGCTGAACGATCTCCGGGACAACCCCGGTGCCCGCAAGGCGCGCATGCGCGTCGGCCGCGGCATCGGCTCCGGCAAGGGCAAGACCGGCGGCCGTGGCGTGAAGGGTCAGACCTCGCGCACCGGCGTTTCCATCAACGGCTTCGAAGGCGGCCAGATGCCCCTTCACCGCCGCCTTCCGAAGCGCGGGTTCCGCAACATCTTCGCGAAGGAGTATTCGGTGGTCAACCTGGGCTCGGTCCAGAAGGCCATCGACGCCGGCAAGCTCGACGCCTCCCAGACCATCGACGCGGTGGCCCTGGAAGCGGCGGGCGTCACCGGCCGGGTGAAGAAGGACGGCGTGCGTCTGCTGGGCAAGGGCGCCCTGACGACGAAGGCCAGCTTCACCGTCGCCGGCGTGTCCAAGTCGGCGCAGGAAGCGGTCGAGAAGGCGGGCGGCAGCGTGACGCTGACCGGGTCCGCCGCCGAAGCCGCCGAGTGATCGGGCGCGCCCGCGCTCACGCGCGGGCCTCCTCGGGCACTGAATGAAGCGAAGTTGCGAGGGGCGGCCTGCGTCGTGCAGGACCGCCCCGTTCGCACGTAAGGGACGGGGATACGACCCATGGCATCAGCGGCCGAGCAGCTTGCCGCGAATATGAATTTCGGCGCCTTCGCCAAGGCCACCGAGTTGAAGAAGCGGATCTGGTTCACCCTCGGGGCCCTGATCATCTACCGCCTGGGCACCTACATCCCGCT
>JAEZHQ010000062.1 GCA_023416455.1 Pseudomonadota bacterium
GGACGCCGCGAACGAAACCCGTGCCTGAAGGGGCATTGCCGACCTCGACCTATCCGTTATATACCGCAGCTATATAACCATAAGAAGAAAATGGGAAGCCCTTTCAACCCATGGCCAGCCCATCCTCCGGCCCTCGGCGATCCCGCATCGCCCCTGACCATCCATCCGTTTTCGGCGAATCTGTGATGACGGCCGGAATCGTCGTGTGATTCAAGGAGTCCGCCCAATGTCGGGCGGATTCGGATCGTGGACGGCATCCAGCTGTTGGCGGCAGGGATTTCCCAGGAGTTTCAGGCGCTTCTGCCCGGACAGCGGAAGACTAGGCGGGCCAATCCGGCGCTGCTGGTGGCGACGATGCTTGATGTGCGCAGCGCCAACCTGGTGGATTTGGCCGCCGGGCTGCCGCGCAAGGCCGAGCGCATCGACAGGACCCGGTGTTCGCCCTGGAAAACGTGCGCCTGACGGTCCGCCAGGCCACCACCACCATCGGCATCATCCACGATCCCGGCCCCGCCGAGCCGTGGACCATCGCCATGTCCGCCATGCCGGGATACCTGAAAACCCTCGATTGCTCCGCCCGCTGGGCGATCGCACTCCAGCCCGGGAACGTCGCCCGCTCCAAAACCTCCTATTTCACCGGAGGGTTGCGCCGCATCGTCCGCCTCATCCTCAACGCGCTCCCGCTGCCGCCGCTCTGGTCTCGTCAAACTGATGGATGTTGAGGCTCGGTACTTCAGTTTCCATTGGCGCAGGAATGCTTTGCGCCTGGCCTCGACCTCCTTGGCCGTCTTGGCGCAGATCATATCCGTGCAATCGGCGGTGACCTCGTCGTAGAGCTTTTTGGGGACGTGGGCCAACAGGTTGCGGTGCTTATGGACCATTCGCCGCCCATGTTGCGCAACGCCGGCTGCACCTGCCACGGTCGAGGGGCTGTCGGAGGCGGTGCGCAGGATCGGCGCCGTGGTCGGCCTCATCCAGACCATCGCCAGCCAGACCCGCCTGCTGGCGCTCAATGCGACCATCGAGGCGGCGCGCGCGGGTGAGGCGGGCAAGGGCTTCGCGGTGGTCGCCAACAAGGTCAAGGCGCTGGCCGACCAGGCCGCCCGCGCCGCCGACGGCATCGTGGACCAGGTCGGCGGCATGCGGGCGGCGAGCGAGGACGCGGCCAACGCCATCCAGGCCATCGCCGCGACCATCGAGGAGTTCGGCGGTATCAGCGCCGCCATCGCCGCCGCGGTGGAGCAGCAGCAGGCCGCCACGTCGGGCATCGCGCAGAACGTCAACGAGGTCGCCCAGGGTGCCGAGCGGGTCAACGTCAGCCTGGGCTCGGTGTCGGCGGCGGCCAGCCAGGCCGGCGACACCGCCCACCACGTCCTCCAGGCGGCCAACGACTTGCACGGCCGCGCCGACGCTGTTCGCCGCCAGGTCGAGGACTTCCTGAGCGGTGCCAAAGCCGCCTGACCGCGACGCGCCTCGCCGTGGGGGGCGGTGCGGCTGCGCCGCTCCCCCGCTCAGGACAGGGTGCGGACGACGACCTTGCCCCGCACGGGGGCGGTGATCTCGTAGTGCGCGTCCATGGTCACGTTACGGATGTCCGGCGGGCGGTAGGCCACGACGCAGACGCCTCCGGCGTGGCGCACGCTGTCGTAGAGGATTCCCGCACCGCCCTTGGCCCGGACGCCCTCGCCGAACGCCTGGGAGGCCGTGTAGCTGCCGGGGGCGAAGAGGTCCGGCCTCTGGCCCGACTGTCCGCGCAGATCCACGGAGGCGCCCTCCAGGCGCGCGGTGTAGGTGCGGTAGAACTCGCGCATCTCGCGCTTGCGCCGGAAGACGGCCTCGCGCCGGAGATGGTGGGCCACTTCGGCGACGGACGTGCGGACGTTCAAGGCGGCATACCAGCCGCCAAGCTCGGGACCGTTGAAGCGCATGCCCGCGGGCGCGACGTGCAGGAAGGACGCCATCACGACGCTGGCGTTGGGAACGCCGAACACCCACTGGTCCCTGGGCAGCCGGGCCAGCCGCTCGACGACCAGGCGGTCGTTGGTCCAACCTTCGAGGTCCATGACGGCCTCAAGGTCTTCGGCGGAGGAGACGCCCTCGAAGGCGGGGATGGGCGGAAAGCGCGAGGGGATGAGCCGGTACGTCGGCCCCGGCACCGCGGCGGTCGGGAGATCCATTGGGGCGGGCGCTCTGTCAGACGAACACGATGTCGTCGTCGCGGTAGGGCGTGAAGTCGCGGTCGGCCTCGTTGGGCGCGGCGAAGACGCCGCCCCGCATAGCGTCCAGGTAGCGTCGGACCAGCATGAGGGCGTCCTGGGTGCCGCTGGTCAGCAGCGCCAGGGGCGGCCCGCCGCCGAAGGTCGGGGCGTCGTGCGGCCCCTGGAGCCAAGCGATGCCCTCCTCGTCGGTCTCGAACAGGATGCGCAGCGCCTTGTGGATGCCGAGCACCGCCGAAATGCGCAGCAGGGTGTCCACCGGCAGCGCGATCTCCTGGCCCGCCCGCGCCCGCGAGGCCCAGCCGTGGTAGGTGGAGCGGCCGGGAAAGCCCAGCACGCGCAGGCGCTCGGCCTCGGACAGGCCCCACAAATCGGCGATGTTGAGGAAGGTGCGCATGCCCGGACCGCTCAGTCGACGGCGGTTCTCGCCTGAGAACCGGCTGGCGTCCAGAATCCGGGGGCCTGCCCCGATGTCCCGCTCCACCCGTCGCGCCGTGTTCGGCATGTCGCCTCCTTGTCCAGATATGGACGTTACTGCTCATATCCGAACAGGTCAACGCGAAACGGGGTTCCCTATCCGCATGCACCAACCCTGGATCTGGAAAGCGAGCGGCCCCCTCCGGCACCAGCGGCACGGCCGCGTCCAGCAGCGCCTTTTGGACGGCGAAGCCGATGGCCCCCTCGGTCGCCTCCACCCGCCACAGCAGGGGCAGCGCCCGCTCGCCGTGGCGGACCGCCAGCATCAGCACCGGATGGCGAGCGTTGAGCTTGGACTGGTCCAGGATCAGCACCAGCGGCTGGCCCTGGGCCGCCAGAGCGGCCAGCACCTCGCGGGCGAACGGCGCCATCACCGCGTCCGGCTCGATCATGGGGTTCTTCAAGACCCGCTCGATCCACTGATAGCGCATGTCGATGCGCTCGGCCTTGCGCGGCAGCCCGGCGGCCAAATCCACCAGGTTGGCGCTGCGCACATCGAGCATCGTCGCCACCAGCAGCGCCGGATTGGCCCGCCGGGTCTTCCGCTGTCCGGGCAGAAGCCGCTGAAACTCCTGGGAAATCCCCGCCGCCAACAGCTGGATGCCGTCCACGATCCGAATCCGCCCGACATTGGGCGGACTCCTTGATCACACGACGATTCCGGCCGTCATCGCAGCTTCGCCGAAAACTGATGGATGGTCAGGATGGATGGTCAGGCCCCCGCCCCGAACTCCGCTGTATAGATGAAATATACAGCGGCGTATCATCGCGCCTTCATCGAAGTACGGGAATCACCGGCAGGAACTTTGACAACAACCATCGCCATTTTTCTCCTGATTTCGCCCGATGATTCGCATTTCATTTTTGAAAACCCCCGATCATACTGTCTCCGTGCGGCGATCGCACGAAAGGACGACAGGACAAGGACGGGAGAATCAGGATGAAGCTCAGCGCCCGCAACCAGCTCAAAGGCACGGTCATTTCCGTCGAGACGGGGCCGATCTCGGCCAAGGTGAAGATCGACGTCGGCGGCGGCAACACCATCACGTCGACGGTGACCGCCGAGACCGTCGAGGAACTCGGCCTCACGGACGGCGATGCGGTCGTCGTCGTCATCAAGGCGTCCGACGTCCTGATCGGCAAATAAGGAGGCCGGCACCGGGAGCGGCGGGGCCGCTCCCGGTGCGGTGATCCGGAGGCCGCGCCTACCAGGCCGCGGCCTCCGCCGGCGGCGGGTGGCGCTGGACCGGATCGCTGCGGAAGGCCGCGATCAGCCATTGGCGGAAGGCAGCGGCCTCGGGGCGCGGCTCGCCGGCATGCTCCAGCAGGAAATAGGTCCCGGACACCGCGACCCGGTCGCCCAGCGGCGCCACGAGCCGGCCGGTGGCGAGCGGCCGTTCGACCAGCAGCGCCGGCACCACCGCCAGACCGAGCCCGTCCTCCGCCGCCTGGATGGCGAAAAAGGTCTGGTCGACGACGAGCGGGTCGGCGAGCGCCGCCGGAGCCAGCCGGTGGGCGCGGCACCACACCGGCCACAGGTCCGGGCGGGCGCGGATCTGGATGGTGGTGACCCGCGCGATGTCGCCGGCCTCCCGGATCGGGTGTTGGCGGGCGAAGGCCGGATTGCAGACCGGCAGGCAATGCTCGATCACCAGCGGGGTCGCGACGAGGCCGGCGAAATGCGCCGGATCGCGCCGGATCGCCAAATCGAAATCCTGCGACAGGTCGACCGGCCCGAGGCCCGTCCTCATCGAGACCTCCTGCTCCGGATGGTCGCGGCGGAACGCCCCCAGCCGCGGCAGAAGCCAGTGCATGGCCAAGGTCGGCAGGCAGTCGACCCGGAGCACGGCGCGGCCGCTCTCGGCCTGGAGCGCCTCGGTCGCCCGCGCCAGCTCCGCGAACAGGCCGGTGATCTGGGTGAAGTAGCGGGCTCCGACCTCGGTGAGGGCGACGCGCCGGTGGCGGCGGGTGAAGAGCGCCACCCGAAGCGCCTGCTCCAACGTCCGGATCTGGCGGCTGACCGCCCCCGGGGTCACGCACAGCTCGTGCGCCGCCGCCGCGAAGCTGCCGTGGCGGGCGGCTGATTCGAAGGCGCGGAGCGCGTTCAGCGGCGGCAGGCGGTGCAGGCTCATCCCGGCCTCTCCCTCGGGGACGTTCGCGTGAGTTTTTCTCAATAAGTGCGTGAAGACAACTCGTTTGCACGGCCCCCTGGGCTGCCGCTAGCCTCTGCGACGACAGGATCGGCGAGCGCCGCACGCCCCCGCCGGCGGTGCGGCGCCCGCCCCCCGCAGGAGTTTCCCCAGCATGACCGAAGTGTTGGCGGACGTGGCCATCCGTCCCGTCACCGAGAGCGATTTCGCGGCCATCGCGGCCATCTACGCGCATTACGTCCGGACCAGCACGGCGACCTTCGAGATCACGCCGCCGTCGCCGGTCGAACTCGCGGTCCGCGCCCAGTCCGTTTCCGCCTTCGGCGGGCCGTACCTGGTGGCCGCCACGGCCGGGGAGCTGCTCGGCTACGCCTATGCCGGGATGTACCGGGGGCGCGCCGCCTACAGCCAGACGGTGGAGAACACCGTCTACATCGACCCCGGACACCACGGCCATGGCCTGGGGTCGGCGCTGCTGCGCGCGCTGATCGCCGAGTGCGAGCGCCGCGGCTTCGCCGAGATGATCGCCGTGATCGGCGGCGATGTCGAGAACCGGGCCTCCGTCCGCCTGCACGAGTCCTGCGGCTTCACGCGCGTCGGCACGCTGAAGCGGGTGGGCCGCAAGTTCGACCGCTGGCTCGACACGGTGCTGATGCAGCGCGGGCTGACGTCGGCGGAAGGCGCGCCGGACGGGCGCCGCGCCCCGGCATGACGGCCGCCCGCCAGCTGGCGCTGATCTGCGCGAGCCGCTTCGGCACCTGCGCGGTCACCATGACCTACGCCGGCAGCCTGCCGTTCCTGCTCGAACCGTGGGGCATGACCGCCACCGAGGCCGGCACCGTCCAGGCGGCGCACAACCTCGTCTACGCCCTGTCCCTTCTGGTCACCTCCTGGCTGGCCGACCGGGTGGGCGCGCGGCGGGTCTTCCTGGTCTCGGTCTGGGCCTCGGCCCTGGCCTTCGCCGCCTTCGCCGCCTTCGCCCGCTCGTTCGAGAGCGCGTTGATCCTGTTCCCGCTGGTGGCGGTGCCGCTCGGCGGGACCTACACGCCGGCGATCATGCTGGTCGCCGACGCGGTGGCGCCGGCGCGCCGCGGGACGGCGCTCGGCTGGACGCTGGCCGCCGCCTCGGCGGGCTACGTCGTCTCCATCATGCTGGGGACGGGCGGCACCGCCTGGATGGGCTATGAATGGGCCTTCGCCGCTACCGCGGCCGGGCCGCTGCTCGGCGCCGTCGCCGGCACGCTGGCGCTCACCGGGACGCCCGATCCCGTGCACCGGCGGGCGACGGCGGGCGGCGGCGGGCGGGGCGACCTCCTCCGGGCTCTCGGCTCGCGCTCCTCGGTCCTGCTGACGCTCGGCTACACTGCGCATTGCTGGGAGCTGATGGGGATGTGGGCCTGGACCCCGGCCTTCCTCACCGCCGCCCTGGCCGACGGGGCGCTGCTCGGCCCGGTGGCGACCGGCCTGATCGTCGCCTGCGCCATCCATCTGCCCGGCATTGCCGCGACCCTGACCATGGGGGCCGCCTCCGACCAATGGGGACGGCGCGGCGTCCTGATCGCCATGGCGGCGGGCGGTGCCGCCCTCTCCTTCCTGTTCGGCTGGAGCTTCGGCCTCGGCCTGGCGCCGCTGCTGGCGCTCACCGCCCTCTACAGCTTCACCGTGCTCGGCGACTCCGGCGTCCTGTCCACCGCCATGACCGAGTCGGTCCCGGCCCGCCACCTGGGCACGCTGCTGGCGCTGCGCTCCATCCTCGGCTTCGGGGCCGGCGCCGCCTCGCCGGTGGTCTTCGGCTGGGTCCTCGACGCCGTCGGGACGGCCGACGGCGCGGCCCGGGCGTGGGGATGGGCCTTCGCGGTGCTCGGCGTGGGCGGCGCCGTCGCCACCCTCTGCGCGCTGGCGCTGCCGGCCGGCCGAAGCCGGGCCGCGCCCCGCGCCATTCCCGAACGGCGGGTCGGGGAGGCCCCGGAATGATCCGCCCCGCTTTCCACACAGGAGGAGGATCCCGATGCATCTCCAGTTCGTGGGCTGCGGCGACGCCTTCGGTTCCGGCGGGCGCCTCAACACCTGCTTCCACCTCGTCGGCGACCGCACCAACCTGCTGATCGACTGCGGCGCCTCGTCCCTGATCGGCCTGAAGCGGCTGGGCATCGACCGCAACGCCATCGACCTCATCCTGGTCACGCACTTCCACGCCGACCATTTCGGCGGCATTCCCTTCTTCATCCTCGACGCGCAGTTCTTCGCCAAGCGCGCCCGCCCGCTGGTCATCGCCGGCCCGTCGGGGCTGGTGGACTGGTACCGGCGGGCGATGGAGACGGCCTTTCCCGGTTCCTCCGGCGCTCGGCGGACGTTCGAGGTCTCGCTGGTCGAGCTTCGCCCCGCGGAGCCCTGGAGCTTCGGCGCCGTCTCCGTCCTGCCCGCCCTGGTCCGGCACGGCCACCCGGAAGGCCCCTTCCACGCCTACCGCATCACCGCCGAGGGCCGGACCGTCGCCTACACCGGCGACACCGAATGGAGCGAGGCGCTGGTCGGCATCGGCCGCGACGCCGACCTCTTCATCGCCGAAGCCTACTCCTACGACCGGAAGCGGCCGCTGCACCTGGACTACGCGACGCTGGCGGCGCAGCTCCCCCGCATCGCCCCGCGCCGGCTGATGCTGACCCACATGGACGAGGGCATGCTCGCCCGCCGCGCCGGCCTTCCCCACGAGGCGGCCGAGGACGGGCTGATCGTCCAGCTGTGACAACAGGTCCGGAACGTTCCGACCTGTGGCCGGACACCAGGTCTGTCCGGCCCTGGCACGACACCGGGTTCAAAGGTTCCGGTGTCCGGACCCGGCAGCGGCGGCGCCCGGCGACTCCACCGGACGCCGTCGGGATCACCCCAGCCAGATGGGGAGGACGGACAGCGCGAGCAGGAGTCCGAGCGCTCCGTTGACCACGCGCCACTGCCGCTCCGTCCGCAGCGCCCGCGCCAGCACCAGGCCGCCGATGCACCACAGCAGCAGCGAGGCGGCGGCTGCGGCCCCGAACACCGCGCCCAGCAGCAGGGCGAGCTGGGCGGGGCCGGAGGCCAGCGTCGCGAAGGAAGCCGCCGCCCCGAGCGCGGTCGCCCATCCCTTCGGGTTGAGCCAGAGCAGGAGGAGGCCGGTCCAGAAGCCGGCCGGCACCGCCGCGGCCTCCGGCCCCGCGCCGGGCGCCCTGCTGCCGGCGATCCGCCAGGCCAGCCACAGCAGGTAGGCGCTTCCCCCCATCTTCAGCGCGAGGTGGAGGGCCGGCGTCGCCAGCAGCAGGACGGCCAGCCCGCCGCCGGCCGCGGCGGCGAGGGAGGCGAGGCCGGCGGCGATCCCGGCGAGCAGCGGCAGGCTGCGGCGCAGGCCGAACCGGACGCCCGACGCGGTGGCGAGCGCGGTGGCGCCGCCCGGGGTCAGGGTGGTGATCATGGCGAAGAGAAGGAGCGACGCGAACAGGTCCGGCATGGTTCCCCGCCTCCCGGTGCGGTGCGCCCATGCTCGCCCCGCCGCCCTTCGCGTGAAAGGCAGGAATTCTAATGCCCGGCATCAGCGGCGCTATTGGACGACCGGATGCCGCCGCAGCGGCCTGGAGGACTCCGCGCCGTTCGGGCATAGTGGTGGTGGCCGGCCGGCCTGCGGCCGCGGCAGTCCCGGGACCCTGACCACCCCATGCGCACGATCGACGCCACCCTCCTGCGGACCTTCGTGACCGTCGCCGGGCGGGGCAGCATGACCGCGGCGGCCAACGCCCTCCACCTCACCCAGGGCGCGGTCAGCCAGCAGGTCCGGCGGCTGGAGGAGACCTTCGGCTGCCTGCTGTTCGAGCGCGACCGCCGCGGGCTGCGGCTGACCGCGGCCGGCGAGCGGCTGCTCGGCAAGGCCGAGCGGATGCTCGGACTGAACGACGAGATCTGGGCGGCCATGACGGCGCCCGCCGACGGCGGATCGCTTCGCCTGGGCGTGCCTTACGACCTCGTCGGCACACTCCTGCCGCCGGCGCTGAAAAGCTTCGTCCAGTCCTTCCCCCGGGTCGAGGTCGAGCTGGTCCTGGACAGCTCGCCGAACCTCTGCGAGGCGGTGGCGGGGGGCCGGGTCGATCTCGCGCTGGTCGAGCAGCCGGCCGAGCAGGCGGCCGAGCTGGCGGAGGGCGACCGGCTCGGCGTCGACCGCTTGGTCTGGGTCGGCGCCCGGAACGGAACGGCCCACCGCCGGCGGCCCCTGCCGCTCTCCATCGTCAGCGAAAGCTGCGCCTTCCGCCCGGCCGTCTTCTCGGCGCTCGGCGCACAGGGGATGGAATGGCGGACCGTCTTCGAGAACGGCAGCGTCGAGGCGACACGGGCGACGGTGGGGATGGATCTGGCGGTCACCGTCGGGCTGGCCGCCACGGTGCCGCCGGAACTCGCGGTCCTGCCGGCGGATTCCGGCCTGCCCGCCCTGCCCCGCTTCGCCGTCGTCCTGCGCGCGCCGCGCACCGGAACCAGCGTCGCCGCGCAGAACATGATCCGGCACCTGCGGCTGGTCTTCCCGGAGCGCGGCCACCGGGCGGCCTGACGGCCGTTATGGCCAGCCGCCGCTGAAGCAGACCACCTGCCCGGTGGTGAAGGGCGACCGGCCGGAGGCCAGGAAGGCGATCAGCGCGCCGACCTCCTCCGGCCGCCCCAGCCGGCCGAAGGGCACCGTGCGCGCGATCTGCGCGCGCCCGTCGGGATCGTCCACGAAGCGGGCGCGCGGGTAATACATCTCGCTGGCGAGGTAGTTCGGAGCCACCACGTTGGCCTGGATCCCGAAGGGCGCCGCCTCCTTGGCCAGCGCCTTGGCGAAGGCGGTGGTGGCGGCGCGCAGCGTGGTCGGCACGGCGAAGCCCGGCTCGGGGCGGGACTCGCGCGCCGAGGTGACGAACACGAAGGCGCCGCTCCGGCGCTCCTTCATGGCCGGCAGGAACAGTTGCGCCAAGCGCACCGGGGCGACCACCACCGCCTCGAAGGTGGCCCGCAGGTCGTCCAGCGGAATCGCCTCGACGGGGTTGCGGGTGATCGGATGGACGTCGTTGGAGACGATGGCGTCCGGAACGCCCCAGCGGGCCACCGCCTCGGCGTGGATCGCCTCCGGCGTCTGCCCTTCGAGCGCGTGTGCGTCGCCGGGGCGGGCGTCGAAGGCGGCGCGGGTGTCCGCGTCGGCGAAACCGGCGTCATGGCACAGGACCGTATGGCCGTCCCCCAGCAGCGCGTCGAGGGCGCCGGGGCCGGTGTATTGCGTCACGTTGGTAAGAAGGACGAGCGGCATGGGGCGTCTCCGGACGGTGCGGCGCCGCGCCCCCCTTGCCGCCGGCGGGGCCGGGGCCGGGGCCGGCGTCCCTCCGCCCAGCAAAGCGCAGGGCCGCCGGGGGTGGCAAATGCGCATTCCTCATCGTTGGTTGAGCGGCCTTCATCCGGGGCGGGCGGCGGCCCCGATGCCGACAGGAGGCGGCCGCTGTTGACCGGTCATGCGCTGGTTGTGCGACGAGATGCTGGGCCGGCTCGCGCACCTGCTGCGGGCGGCGGGCCACGACACCCGGCTCGCCGAGGGCGGGACGCCGGATCGCGCCCTGCTGGAGCAGGCGCGGGCCGAAGGCCGCCTTCTGCTGACCCGCGACCGCCGCCTGGCGGAACAGGCGGGCGGGAGCGGCCGGCTGCTGTGCGGCCGGACCCTTGACGAGCAGGCGCGCGCGCTCGCCGCCGCCACCCCGGTCGACTGGCGGCACGCCCCCTTCACGCGGTGCCTGCTGGACAACACGCCCCTGCGCCCGGCCGCGCCCGACGAGGCGGCCGCCATCCCGCCGGCGGCCCGCTGGCGTGGCGGGCCGTTCAACCGCTGCCCGGCCTGCGGCCGCCTGTATTGGCCCGGCAGCCACGTGCGGCGGCTGGCGGGCACGCTGGACC
>JAEZHQ010000063.1 GCA_023416455.1 Pseudomonadota bacterium
GCGCAGACCACGGCGGCCGGCCTCGGCCAGACCACCTGCATCGGCATCGGCGGCGACCCGGTCAACGGCACCAACTTCGTGGACAGCCTGGAGCTGTTCCTGAAGGACCCGGAGACCGAGGGCATCATCATGATCGGCGAGATCGGCGGCGACGCCGAGATCAAGGGCGCGGAGTTCATCCGGGACTCCAAGACCACCAAGCCGGTTGTGGGCTTCATCGCCGGGCGCACCGCGCCGCCGGGCCGCCGCATGGGCCATGCCGGCGCCGTGATCTCCGGCGGCAACGACACCGCCGACTTCAAGATCGAGTTCATGAAGAGCGCGGGCATCGCCGTGGCCGACAGCCCGGCCAGCCTGGGCTCCACCATGCTCAAGGTCTTCAAGGGCTGATCCGCCGAACGCGGGGGGCGGCGGGCGTCCCCCGCGCCTCCCGGCCCGAAGGCCCCCCGGCCGCCCGGACGGGTGGCCGGGGACCCTCGGGCACCCGCCAGCACAACCGACTCTCAGAGGAACCGGGCGAACGCCCGAGGCAAGGACATGTCCGCTAATCTGGAGAAGACCTCGTTCCTGTTCGGCTCGAACGCCGAATATGTCGCGGAGCTGTATGCGCGCTTCCTGAAGGACCCCTCCTCGGTGGATCCGAGCTGGAACGGCTTCTTCAAGGAGCTGGACGACGACTCGCGCGCCGTCCTGGACGAGCTGCGCGGACCGTCCTGGGGCCTGGACGGCGCCCTCTTCGGCAACGGAGCCGGCGACCCGGTCGCCGCCTCGCTCGAAGGCCCGGCCCCGGCCCCGGCCGGCGCCAACGGCGGCCTCGCCGCCCATGCCCAGCAGGTCTACGGCGGCATCAGCCACCAGCAGCTCCGCGCCGCCACGCTGGACAGCATCCGCGCGCTGATGCTGATCCGCGTCTACCGCGTCCGCGGCCACATGAACGCGCATTTCGACCCGCTGGGGCTGGAGAAGCGCGAGCCGCACCCGGAGCTGGATCCGGCGACCTACGGCTTCGGCCCGGGCGACATGGACCGCCCGATCTTCCTCAACTACTCGCTCGGCCTGGAGACGGCGACGCTGCGCCAGATCCTGGAGATCCTGCAGAAGACCTACTGCGGGAACATCGGCGTCGAGTTCATGCACATCCAGGATCCCGAGGAAAAGGCGTGGATCCAGGAGCGCATCGAGGGCGGGCGCAACCACACCGACTTCACGGTGAACGGCAAGCGCGCCATCCTGGAGCGGCTGATCGCCGCCGAGGGCTTCGAGAAGTTCCTTCAGCTCAAGTACACCGGCACCAAGCGCTTCGGCCTTGAGGGCGGCGAGTCGATGATCCCCGCGCTGGAGCAGATCCTGAAGCGCGGCGGCCAGCTCGGCCTCAAGGAGGTCGTCGTCGGCATGGCCCACCGCGGCCGGCTGAACATGCTGACCAACTTCATGGGCAAGCCCTTCTCCGCCGTCTTCTCGGAGTTCCAGGGCAACCCGTCGAGCCCGCAGGACGTGCAGGGCTCGGGCGACGTGAAGTACCATCTCGGCACCTCGTCCGACCGCGACTTCAACGGCAACATCGTCCACCTGTCGCTGACCGCCAACCCGTCGCACCTGGAATGGGTGAACCCGGTGGTGCTGGGCAAGGTGCGCGCCAAGCAGGCGCAGCGCCACGACCTGGAGCGCGAACAGGTGATGGGCGTGCTGATCCACGGCGACGCCGCCTTCGCCGGCCAGGGCATCGTGGCCGAGACGCTCGGCCTGTCGGAGCTGCGCGGCTACCGCACCGGCGGCACCATGCACTTCATCATCAACAACCAGATCGGCTTCACCACCAACCCGCACTACTCGCGTTCGGGCATCTACTGCTCGGACATGGCGAAGATGGTGCAGGCGCCGATCTTCCACGTGAACGGCGATGATCCGGAATCGGTGGTCCACGTCAGCCGCATCGCCATCGAGTTCCGCCAGAAGTTCAAGCGGGACGTGGTGGTGGACATGGTCTGCTACCGCCGCCACGGCCACAACGAGGGCGACGAGCCGGGCTTCACCCAGCCGCTGATGTACAAGAAGATCCGCGCCCACGCCACCACGCGCGAGCTGTACGCCAAGCAGCTGGTCGAGGAGAACGTCGTCACCCAGGCCGAGTCCGACCAGCTCGTCCAGGACTTCATGAAGAAGCTGGAGGGCGAGTTCGAGGCCGCCAACACCTACAAGCCCAACAAGGCCGACTGGCTGGAAGGCAAGTGGTCGGGCCTTGAGGCGGCGCGCAACGACGACGAGCGCAAGGGCAACACCGGCGTCGCCCTGGACGTCCTGAAGGAGGTCGGCCGCAAGCTCTGCGAATACCCGGCGGACTTCGCGATCAACCCCAAGATCGCCCGCCAGCTCGAGGCCAAGCGCAAGTCCATCGAGGCCGGCGAGGGCATCGACTGGGCGACCGCCGAGGGGCTGGCCTACGGCACGCTTCTGGTCGAGGGCAACGGCGTGCGCCTGTCCGGCCAGGATTCCGGCCGCGGCACCTTCTCGCACCGCCACGCCGTGATGTACGACCAGAACACCGAGGCCAAGTACATCCCGCTCAACCACATCAGCCCCGACCAGGGTCCCTTCGAGGTGCACGACAGCCCGCTGTCGGAAGCCGCCGTGGTCGGCTTCGAATACGGCTATTCGCTGGCCGAGCCGCACAGCCTCACCCTGTGGGAGGCGCAGTTCGGCGACTTCGCCAACACCGCCCAGACCATCATCGACCAGTTCCTCTCGTCGGGCGAGTCGAAGTGGCTGCGCATGTCGGGCCTCGTCCTGCTGCTGCCGCACGGCTACGAGGGCCAGGGGCCGGAGCATTCCTCGGCCCGCCCGGAGCGCTTCCTCCAGATGTCGGCCGAGGACAACTGGCAGGTCTGCAACCTGACCTCCCCGGCCAACCTGTTCCACGCCTTCCGCCGCCAGATCCGCCGGCCGTTCCGCAAGCCGCTGGTCCTGTTCACGCCGAAGTCGCTGCTGCGCCACAAGCTGTGCGTCTCCAGCCTGGCCGAAATGGCCGAGGGCACGCATTTCCGCCGCGTGCTGGGCGAGACCGCGAGCGACCTGCTGCCCGGCGACCGGATCCGCCGCGTCGTGGTCTGCACCGGCAAGGTCTATTACGACCTGCTGCAGGAGCGCACGGCGCGCGGCATCAAGGACGTGGCCATCGTCCGGCTGGAGCAGCTCTATCCCTTCCCGCGCGCCGCGCTGACCGAGGAGTTCGCGAAGTACCCGAACGCCGACGTGGTGTGGTGCCAGGAGGAGCCGGAGAACCAGGGTTACTGGTTCTTCCTGGACCGCCGCCTGGAGAGCTGCCTGACCGCGACCGACCACAAGGCCCGCCGCCCCAGCTACGTCGGCCGCCCGGCCGCCGCGTCGCCGGCCACCGGCCTGCTGAAGCGCCACAACCAGGAGCAGGCCAAGCTCCTGGACGACGCGCTGACCGTCCGCTGACCCACCCGGCGTCCCAGGAAGCCGAGCGCAGAACAAGAAGGCACGAGAGGAATCCATGGCTACGGAAATCAAGGTCCCCACGCTGGGTGAGTCGGTCTCCGAGGCGACCGTCGCCCGCTGGCTGAAGCAGGTCGGCCAGCCGGTTGCCGCCGACGAGCCGCTGGTCGAGCTGGAGACCGACAAGGTCACGCTCGAGGTCAACGCCCCGGCGGCCGGCACGCTGAGCGAGATCGTCGCTCCGGACGGCGCCAACGTCGGCGTCGGCGCCCTGCTGGGCGTCATCGGCGAGGCCGGCGCGGCCACCGCCGCCGCCCCGGCCAAGGC
>JAEZHQ010000065.1 GCA_023416455.1 Pseudomonadota bacterium
GGCAGGTCAGCCTGCCGGCCCGGACCATGGACATGCGCGTGCGCGTGGCCATCCAGGCCGACCCGCCGCTGCCGCCCCTGACGGTGCGGCTGAGCGGCCCGCTCGACGCCCCGACCCGGACCTTCGAGATGCAGGAGATTCAGGAGTATTTCGCCCGCCGGGCCACCGACGCCCTGTTGGATCCGAAGTTGCCCAAGGAATTGCCGCTTCCCGGCGGTGGCGCGCCGGCCAAGCCGGAGCAGCTTCTGAAGGGGCTGCTCGACGGGCTGCGCCGCTGAACCGCGTGACTCCCGGCGGCCAAGGCCGTTGAAGTTGGGCGGGGTGAAGCCCATAATGCAACAGCGAAACCGGGATTTTAAGTCGATGCAGGTGGACAACAAGCTTCTGGACGATCTGGCCCGCGTCGCGGGCGGCGCGCTCGGCGCGCTGTCGTCCCTGCGTGAAGAGGCCGAGGCGCAGATGCGCCAGCAGTTCGAGCGCGTGCTGTCCCGGATGGACGTGGTCGGCCGCGAGGAGCACGAGGCCGTCCGCGCCATGGCCGCAAAGGCCCGCGAGGAACAGGAGACGCTGGCCGAGCGGGTCACCGCGCTGGAGGCGACGGTGGCCACGCTGCTCGCCGACCGCACCCTGCTGCACGAGGAGGGCGGCCCCCGCCGCCGCGCCCCGGGCCACGGAAAGTCCGGCGAGTCGACCCCGCCGGCCACCGGCCCGGCCACTCCCCAGGACCGCGGCGAGGCCGGCGGACCTGCGTGAGCGGCGCCGCTTCCGAACCACCCCTCGCGCCGCACGGGCGCGAGGCCGAATCCGGTTGCGCCAGGCTTGGCCTTTTGGCAGGCTGCTTCCTCTGGTAGCCCCTTCGGTCGCAAGACACCACATCTCGGGGCCACTCCCAGGCGGCCCGGGGGCCGGTGCTGTTCACCGCGCCTTCACAGGAGGACGCTGATATGTCGGCAGTTGCCGTCGACACCCCCACCAACGCCCACAATCCCCTGGACATCGTCGAGGAGATCGTCACCGCCAACGAATGGCCCTTCGAGCGGGCCAGCGAGGACGAGCTGATCGTCGAGATCGGGGGCCGGTGGTGCGACTACCGGCTCTATTTCGTCTGGCAATCCGACGTCAGCGCGATGCAGTTCTCCTGCCAGTTCGACATGAAGGTGCAGGCACCCCGCCGTTCCGCGGTCAGCGAGCTGCTGGCCGAGGTCAACGCGCGCATGTGGCTCGGCCATTTCGATGTCTGCGCGGAGGAGCACACGCCCATGTTCCGCCAGACCATGCTGCTGCGCGGCTCGCGCGGGGCCACGGTGGAACAGCTTGAGGATCTCGTCGAGATCGCGCTCTCGGAGTGCGAGCGGTTCTATCCCGCCTTCCAGTTCGTGATCTGGGGCGGCAAGTCGGCGCCCGAGGCGGTTTCCGCGGCGATTCTCGACACCATGGGCGAGGCGTGACCGCATGAACGGGGGCGGTGGGATGGCGGAGGAGGGCGGCGGCGCGCTGCTTCTGGTCGGCTGCGGAAAGATGGGCGGGGCGATGCTCGACGGCTGGCTGGCCGCCGGCACCGCGTCGCGCGTGGTGGTGGTGGAGCCGGCGGGCGGGCTGCCCGAGGGCGTGCGCGGCAACCCCGCCGTGTCGGCGGCCGACGGCCCCGGCGACCTGCCAGACGGCTTCATCCCGGACGTCGTCGTGCTGGCCGTGAAGCCGCAGGTGATGGACGCGGTGGTTCCGGCCTACCGCGGGCTCGTGCGTCCCGGCACCGTCTTCCTGTCGATCGCCGCCGGCAAGACCATCGGCTGCCTGGAAGGCCATCTGGGCGCCGGCGCCGCCGTGGTCCGCGCCATGCCGAACACGCCGGCCGCCATCGGGCGCGGCATGACCGTCGCCGTCGCCAACGCCGCGGTGAGCGCGCCACAGCGGGCGCTGTGCGACGCGCTGCTGGGCGCCGTCGGCGAGGTTGCCTGGGTCGAGGACGAGGCGCTGATCGACCCGGTCACCGCCGTCTCGGGCAGCGGCCCGGCTTATGTGTTCCTTCTGGTCGAGGCGCTGGCCAAGGCCGGCGTGGCGAGCGGCCTGCCCGCCGATCTCGCGCTGCGGCTGGCGCGCGCCACCGTGTCGGGGGCCGGCGAGCTGCTGCGCCAGTCCACGGCACCCGCCGCCGACCTGCGCAAGGCGGTGACCAGCCCCGGCGGCACGACCCAGGCGGCGCTGGAGGTCCTGATGGGCGAGGCTGGGCTCCAGCCGCTCCTCGACGCCGCCGTCGCCGCCGCCACCCGGCGGTCGCGGGAACTGGCCGGATGAGGCCCGGACGGGAGCGCGCGTGATGAACGGCCTCAGCCCCTCGGCCCGGCGCGTCCAGGACGTCCTCGACGCCCTCGGCCTCGGCCACCGCGTGGTCGAGCACGAGGGCAGCACCCGCACCGCGCAGGAGGCCGCCGACGCCATCGGCTGCACCGTCGCGCAGATCGCCAAATCCCTGATCTTCCGCGCCCGCAACAGCGGCCGGCCGGTGCTGGTGGTGGCCAGCGGAGCCAACCGTGTCGACGAGAAGGCGATTGCCCGCCTGATCGGGGAACCGATCGAGCGCGCCGACCCCGACTTCGTGCGGACCAACACCGGCTATGCCATCGGCGGCGTGCCGCCGCTCGGCCACGCCGTTCCGCCCCTCACCCTCATCGACGCCGATCTCCTGGCCCTGGAGACGGTGTGGGCCGCCGCCGGCACCCCCAACGCGGTCTTCGCGCTCACCCCCGCCCAGCTCGTCGCCATGACCGGCGGCCGGGTGGAGGTCGTGCGCAAGGGCTGATCCGGGGCCTTTTCCACCTCCACCCCGGCCCTCCCCCGCGGAAGCGGGAGAGGGAGAGGAGGAAGCCCCCCGGTGATTCGGCCGGGGTCAGAACGCCTTCAGCTTGCGCCAGGCGAACAGCACCATGCGCAGCAGCAGGAAGCCGTGGCTGAAGCGGCTGATCTGGGTCTCGCCGTAGCTGCGGTCGGCGTAGCGGATCGGCACTTCGACGATCTTCAGGTTCAGCTTCGCCGCGCCGAAGATCAGGTCGAAGTCGCCGAAGGGGTCGAAGTCGCCGAAATAGGAACGGTTGGCGACGATCTTCTCGTAGTCCCGCTTCCACAGCACCTTGGTGCCGCACAGCGTGTCGGTGAAGCGGGTGTTGAGCAGGAAGGAGAAGAGGCGGGCGAAGCCGCGGTTGGCGATCCAGTTGAGGAAGCGCATGGCCTGGTCGGCCATGGGGTAGACCAGCCGCGTGCCGTTGACGAACTCGCCCTTGCCCGACGCCATGGCCTGGTAGAACTTGGGCAGGGATTCCGGCGGCACCGTCAGATCGGCGTCGAGGATCATCAGGATGTCGCCGCGCGCCGCGTTGAAGCCCTTGCGCACGGCGTCGCCCTTGCCCTTGCCGTCCTGTTGCAGGACCTTGATGTCCCAGTCCGGGTGGGCGTCGCGGACGCGCAGGCACTCCTCGTAGGTGCCGTCGCGGCTGTGGCCCTCGACGAAGATCACCTCCAGGTCGGGGCAGAAGCGGGGCAGGCGGTTGATGGCGTGCTCGATGTTGCCGCGCTCGTTGCGGCAGGGGACCAGCACCGTGCAGGACGGCGGGCGGTCCGCCGGGCCGGCCGCCGCGTGGACCAGCGAGCGCGCCACCACATAGTTGCGCACGCACAGCCGGCGCAGGCCGGGCAGGGGGGCGATCCACTGGTTGACCAGCGGCCCCAGCCCCAGGGCGCGGCGCGGCAGGAGCTGGCGCCACTCGCGCCGCAGCGGCTCCCAGCCGGCGAGGTCGAGCAGGTTCATGGTGTCGGCGGTGCTGAGCCAGTTGTGCTGGCCCTGCGGCATCTTGAGGCCGAGCCGCTCAGCCAGCCCCAGCACGGGCTCCCAGGCCCGGGAGTGGTAGCTGACGATGATTCGCGTCTGCGCCGTGGCGAAGCGGTGCAGCAGGCGCAGCGTCGCCTCGCAGTCGTCGAGGAAGCCGATGGTGTCGGACAGCAGGATGACGTCGAAGGTGCCGGCGATGCGGGCGAGGTCGGCCGGATCCTCGGCGTTGCCGGCGATGAACTCCAGCCCGGGGTGGCGCGCCTTGGCCTGGCGGATCATGCCCGGCGCAAGGTCGATGCCGACCCCGCGCGACGGCCTCAGGAAGGCCAGCGTGTCGCCGGTGCCGCAGCCGATCTCCAGGACGCTCGCCCCCTCCGGCACCAGGAAGCGCAGGTAGGCGCGGTCGGCCTCGTGGAAATAGGCGTTGCGCGCGGCCCAGCGGTCGATCTCGGGAGCCAGCGCCTCGAACAGGGCGCGCACCGCCTTCTGGCGCCGGCTGAGCGGGCGGTTGTCCGCCGGGCCTTGCTGCGGCGCGGACGGCGTGTCGGTGTCGAGCATCAGGGCGGTCATCACTGGGTTCCGGTGGATGCGGTGTCGGCGCCGCCGCGGCCCGACAGGCCGAGCCAGAGCAGGCCCCCCGGCAGCGACGACAGGGTGACGGACAGGCCGATCATCAGCGACAGGACGAGCGCCTCCGCCGCGCCCAGCCCGTACAGCGCGAAGCCGGCGACGAAGGCGCCCTCGCGCACGCCCCAGCCGTTCAGCGAGATGGGGAGCGCCGCGGCGAAGATGGTCAGAGGCACCACGGCCAGCGCGTCCAGCACGCCGACCGGCAGGTCGAGGGCGCGGGCGTAGGCGACCACGGCGGCGACGGTGCACAGGTGCACCGCCGCGCTGTGGCCGAGCCCGGCCAGAGCCGCCCGGCTGGCCAGCGCCCGGCGCAGCCGCGCCACCTCGGCCTGGAGGCGGATGACC
>JAEZHQ010000097.1 GCA_023416455.1 Pseudomonadota bacterium
CCCCTGCACGGGGACGACCGGCCCGGCCTGCTCGGCCGCTTCCTGCGGCGGGGGACCGGCTATCCGGCGCTGCTGGCGCTCCACCCGCCGGCGCGCGAGCTGCCCGGCGCGGTGCCGCGGACGGCGCGCGCCTACATCCTCTTCACCTCCGGGACCACCGCCCGGCCCAAGGGGGTGGAGATCACCCACGCCAACCTGTCCGCCCATGTGGCGACGCTGAACCGGGTCTACGGCTACGACGAGGGCGCGCGCATCCTCAACCAGCTTCCCCTCCACCACACCGACGGCCTGGTCGAGGGGCCGCTGTGCGCGCTGCTGGCCGGGGCCACGCTGCACCGGCCGGGGCCTTTCGCCATCCAGCGCCTGGGCCTGCTCGCCGACCGGATCGGCCGGCACCGGATCACCCATCTGGTCACCGTGCCGACCGTGCTTGCCCTCATCGAACGGCTGGAGGGCGCCGACCCGGCGCTGTTCCGGACCGGGCATTTCCGCTTCGTGGTGTCGCTCGCCGGCGTCCTGGACGAGGGGCTGTGGCGGCGCTTCGAGGAGCGCTTCGGCGTGCGCGTCGTCAACGTCTACGGTCTGACGGAAACGGTGTCGGGCTCGCTCTACGCCGGCCCGGACGACGCCAGCCACCGCCATGGCACCGTCGGCAAGCCGGTGGACTGCGCCTGCCGCATCGTCGACGAGGACGGGCGCGACGTCGCCCCTGGCCGGCCGGGCGAGCTTCTGCTGCGCGGCGCCCACGTCATGGCCGGCTATTTCCGCGACCCGGAGGCCACCGCCGCCGTCCTGCGCGACGGCTGGCTGCGCAGCGGCGACCTCGCCACCCTCCGTCCCGACGGCTGCTACGCCATCGTCGGGCGCAAGAAGAACGTCATCGTCAAGGGCGGGATCAACGTCTACCCCGAGCGGGTCGACGCCGCGCTGAAGGCCCACCCGGAGGTGATCGACGCCGCCACCTTCGGCCTGCCCGACCCGCTGTGGGGCGAGACGGTGGCCGCCTGCGTCGTCCTGCGCCGGCCGGTCCCGGCCGAGGCGCTCCTGGCGCACTGCCGCGGCCTGATCGCGCCGGAGGGCATCCCCGACGCCATCCACGTCCTGGAGGACTTCCCGCGCGGGCCGGCGGGCAAGCCCGTCCTGGCTGCGCTGAAGGCGATCGCCGCCGGTGCCGCCCCCGCCAGCGCCGCCCCCGCCGCCGCCCCGGGCGACGACCTCGCGGCCGAGATCCGGGCCATCGCCGCGCGCTGCTTCAGGACGGCGCCGGCGGCGCTGTCGGCGGACTCCACCCCGGACAACACCGCGGGCTGGGACTCCTACGCGCACATGGAGCTGACCGCGGCGCTGGAAAGCGCGCTGGGTGTCCGGCTGACACCCCGGGACATCATGACCATGAACTCCCTGGGCGATGTCGAGCGGATCGTCCGCGCCCGGCGCGCCGGCTGAGATGGGCGGGGCGGGGCCGGCGGGGAGCGGCGGGGACGGCCCGCCGCCGGCCGTCTGGATCATCGCGGGGGCGGTGCTGGCGGTGCTGGCCGCCGCCGGCGCGCTGAGCTTCCACTACGCCGAGCGGCCCTTCGTCCGCTACAACCTGGAGCGGCTGGCGGCGCTGGCGGCGGATCGCCCGCCGGAGGCCGCGGTGGTGGTGGCGCTCGGCGCCTCGCGGCTGCGCCACGCCACCCTGGACGAGGCGGCGATGGCCGAGGAGGGGGCGCGGCGCGGCATGCCGGACCTGCGCTTCCTGCGGATCGTCCACAACTCCGGACAGTTCGCCGATTTCGAACCGTTCCTCGACGCCGTCCTGGGCCTGCGGCCGCGGCTGGTCCTGCTGGAGCTGGACCTGCTGTTCAAGGAGCGGCGGACGCTGCCCTTCTACCACCACCATCTGCGCGCGCTGATCGACGCGGCGCTGCGCGGCCGGCCCCTGCGCGCCGACCCGGCGGAGGAGCAGTTCGCCAAGCCCTGCGCGCGCGCCGGCGAGCCGGAGTGGGACGGCGACGCCGGCCGGCTCGACCGCTTCGAGCAGAATGTCGGCCGGGAGATGCGCTTTTCCGCCGATTCGCCCGGCTACGACCGGGTGCGCCGATTCGTCCTGCGGGCCGGGGCGCAGGGGACGCGGGTCGCCGTCCTCCAGCTGCGCAGCCGCCCGGTGTGGGAGGCGCGCGCCTACGGCCCGGGCAACGCCTACCGGCCGGACGCGCTGGAGCGCGTCGCCCGGGATCCCGCCGTGACGCTGTGGCGCTATCCCGACGCCCTGCAACGGGCTACGCTCTACTGCGACTACGTCCACCTGACCGGGGAAGGGCGGGTCGCCTACTCCGCCTGGCTCCTCGACCGCATCGCCGCGGCGCTGCGGGCGTCCGCGGGGGCCGCGTGGAATGCTCCGGCGGCGGAGCGGTTCTGAAGCATGAGGTCGGGGGAGCGCCCAGCCCGCCCGACGACTTTCAAGGAGAGACGCCCGATGCCTACCCCGACTGGACTGAAACCCGGAGTCGTGACCGGGGCGGATTACCGCCGGCTCGTCGCCGCCTGCCAGGAGGGCGGCTACGCGCTGCCCGCGGTCAACGTGGTCGGCACCAACACCGTCAACGCCGTGCTGGAGGCGGCGGCGCGCAACCGCTCCGACGTGATCGTCCAGCTCTCGAACGGCGGCGCCCGCTTCTTCGCCGGCGAGGGGATGGCGGACTCCCTCCAGGCGCGCATCCTCGGCGCCGTCTCCGCCGCCCAGCATGTGCATCTGCTGGCCGAGCATTACGGGGTGTGCGTCGTTCTGCACACCGACCACGCCAACAAGGGGCTGATCCCCTGGGTCGAGGGCATGATCGCCCACGGCGAGGAGTACGCCCGCCGCACCGGCCGGCCGCTGTTCAGCTCCCACATGCTCGACCTTTCGGAGGAGCCGCTGGAGGAGAATCTGGACATCTGCGCCCGCATCCTCGCCCGCATCGCCCCGCTCGGCATGAGCCTGGAGATCGAGCTGGGCGTCACCGGCGGCGAGGAGGACGGCATCGGGTCGGAGGATCTGGAGGGGGCCGACAACGCCCGCCTCTACACCCAGCCCGAGGACGTCCTGCGCGCCTACGAGCGGCTGTCGCCCATCGGGCATTTCTCGGTGGCGGCCTCCTTCGGCAACGTGCACGGGGTCTATGCGCCGGGCAACGTGAAGCTGCGGCCCGAGATCCTGGGCGCCTCGCAGGCGCTGGTGGCGGAGCGCCACGGCGGCGGGCCGAAGCCGCTGCCCCTGGTGTTCCACGGCGGCTCCGGCTCGGAGAAGGAGAAGATCGCCGAGGCGATGGGCTTCGGCGTGTTCAAGATGAACATCGACACCGACACCCAGTTCGCCTTCGCCGAGGCGGTGGGCCGCTTCGTCTTCGCCAACCCGGCGGCCTTCCGCCACCAGATCGACCCGGAGACCGGCAAGCCGCTGAAGAAACTCTACGACCCGCGCAAGTGGCTGCGCGAGGGCGAACTCGGCATCGGGCGCCGGCTGGACGAAGCCTTCGCCGACCTCCGCTCGGCCGGGCGCAGCCTGGCCGGGGGCTGAGCGGGGCGGTCTCATACCAGGGTCGGAAAATCCTGACTTCCGGCCCTGGTATCCGGCCGCGACCGCGGCCGCGCGCCCACATGGGCGCGAAGCCAAGGCCCGCGGAG
>JAEZHQ010000162.1 GCA_023416455.1 Pseudomonadota bacterium
CTTCGGCCCCGGGCGGCGGTGAGGCGCGGGGGCGGGGAACCGGCGGCGGCGGGCGGCGTTATCCCGCCATGGACCTCATTCGCATCATCCTGGCGCTTCTGCTGCCACCTCTGGGCGTCTTCCTCCAGGTGGGGTTCCGCGCCCCGTTCTGGATCAACGTCCTCCTCACGCTGCTCGGCTACATCCCGGGCATGATCCACGCCATCTACGTCATCGTGAAGTACAAGGACCGCGTGCCGGTCCGCTACTGACGCGGGCCGCCGTCCGCCCCGCGCCACGGTTCAACGCCCCTCCTTCCACGCCTTCCGCCCGCCCGTGGGGGTGGAGATGCCGCTCCACCTGGGCTAGGGTGTCGGCGGGCCGCCGGCCGCCGGGACGGACGGCGCCGGCCACGCCGGCGGGCGGGCAGCGGATTCGCCCCTCTTCCGGCATCACCATGCCCGACGGCGCGAACGGGAACGGCTGCACGGCGAACGGCCGTGGCCGCCCGGCCCGGGCCGACGCTTACCCCTGCGCATCGGCCGGCGGGAGCGATCAGGCGGGGCGAAACAACGGGCCATGTGGCGGGAATTGAGGGCGAATGGCGACAGTCGAAGGCAAGCCTGGGCGGACCGGGCCGGTGCGGGTGCTCATCATCGAGGACGAACCGCTGATCGTCCTCGATCTCCGCTCCATCCTGGCCGAGATGGGCTGCGCGGTGTGCGCGGTGGCCGGCACCGCGGAAGAGGCGGTGGAGGCGGCCAGCCGCCACGCCCCCGACCTGATCCTGGCGGACATCCGGCTTCCCGGCCCGCAGGACGGGATCGACGCGGTGAAGGCCATTCAGGCGGACCACGCGGTGCCGGTTCTGTTCGTCACCGGCAACTGGCGGGAGCTGCGGGCGCGCGGCCTGCCCGACGCCATGGCGATCGGCAAGCCGTTCCTGCCCTCCGTTCTCCGCCAGGCCATCGCCACGGCCATCGGGAATGGCTGATGCGGACGGCGCCTGAAGGCGCCGTCCGCATCACCCCATCGATCAATGCTATCGCATTGATCTGTCGGGTTTTACCGGCGGCGCTCCGTGTTCATGCGCCGCCGGTATGAAACCAGGGCCGGAAACGCCTCCGGGGATTGGGGCTGATCCAGAACCTGCGCCACCTCAAGCGGCTCGGCGACGCCGGCGTGATCCTGCCGGAACGGCCGGCGGCGTCCGGCTGGATTCAAGCCGCCGTCAGGGGGGGCCGGCGCCGGCCGCCTCATCCGCCGGCGCACCGCCCGTTGCCGCCGGGGAGGGGGGCGCTTCGGCGGCACGGCGGATGTCCCGGCTGGTCAGGTGGAGGCCGGCGTCGGGCGGGCAGCGCCGGTCGGCGATCTTGCGCGCCGCCGCGCGGTCGAAGGCGGCGCGGTGCGCGGCGAAATGCACCAGGCAGTCGTCCGGTTCCGGCCGGTGGCCGAGCAGCGTGCGGAAGGCGAGGCGGTGGACGGCGCAGCGCCCCCGGTGGCCGGCCGGCGTGAAGACCAGGGCGTCGATGCCGGCGCTCCAGACGGCGCCGTGGGGGGCTTGGGGATCCATCGGCGGGCGATCGTGCTGCGGGACGAAATGGGCGCTTGCCTTATAGCGTGCCGGCGGCTATACCGCAGCCTCCGTTGTCGGAGCGGCGCGGGCGTAGCTCAGGGGTAGAGCACAACCTTGCCAAGGTTGGGGTCGAGGGTTCGAATCCCTTCGCCCGCTCCAGTTTTCCAGGCCGTCGGCACGTTGCCGGCCGCCCGATCCACACGGCTGCGGCGGCGCCCGCCGCTCCCCCGCCTCCCCATTCATCCGTCCGGCGTTCCGCGCCGCTGTACTTGCGCCCTGACGGCCGACGCGGAAGCCGGTCGGGAGCCTGTTGATTGCGGTCGGAAGAACGCACATAAATCATGTGTCGAGTCGGCCGGGGCAGGATGGATGGTTCCGCGATGCCGCGCCTTTGCCGCAAGGCGCAGGGTTGCGGCCCCGGCCGCCGGGATCACAGAAAGGGGAGACACGCATGCGCCGCATCCTGTTGACGGCTGCTCTCGCCGGCGCCGCCCTGCCGGCCTGGGGGCAGACGACGCAATGGTCGCAGCCGACGCGCACCGGCAACTGGAGCGAGACCTTCACCCTGCCGTCGCCTGCGGCGCCCGCTCCCGCGGCACCCGCCGCGTCGCCGGGGACCGCCAGGACCGGGCAGTGGGCGGCGCCGGTCCACACCGAGCGGCGCTCCGACCAGGACGTGCAGCGCCAGGTGGACGGCATCGTCCGGGACGCCGAGCGTCGCGCGCGCGCCGGCGCCGGCGCGGCGCCGGCGGGCACGGCCGCCGCCGGGGACGTCCGTGACCGGGTGTGGCGCGACCATGTCGAGCGCACGCGCGCGCAAGAGCAGTTCCGGCGGGAGCAGGACGCCCATTACGAGCGCCAGCGCTTCCATACCCAACGCTGACCGGCCGCTGGCCGGGGGGCAACGCTGACCGGCCGCCGGTCACCAGAAGACGCGGGAGATCTCGTAGAAGACGGCACCGACGACGGCGGTGGCCGGCAGGGTGATGATCCAGGCGACGACGATGCCCTGGGCCAGGCCCCAGCGGACGGCGCTGGTTCGGCGGGTGGCGCCGACGCCGATGATGGCGCCGGTGATGGTGTGGGTGGTGCTGACCGGCACGCCGAGCCAGGTGGCCGTGAACAGCGTGATGGCGCCGCCGGTCTCGGCGCAGGAGCCGTGCACCGGCTTCAGCTCGGTCAGCTTGGAGCCCATGGTCTTGACGATCCGCCAGCCGCCGAACAGCGTGCCCAGCCCCATGGCCGCCTGGCAGGTGATGACGACCCAGAAGGGGACATGGAAGGTGTCGCCCAGCATCCCCTGCGAATAAAGCAGGACCGCGATGATCCCCATGGTCTTCTGGGCGTCGTTGCCGCCGTGCCCGAGGCTGTAGAGGGCGGCGGAGACGATCTGGACGTGGCGGAAGATGCGGTCGACCGCGAAGGGGGTGGCCCGCACGAACAGCCAGGACACGCCGACCATCAGCGTGCTGGCCAGCAGGAAGCCGACCAGCGGCGAAACCACGATGGCGGCGGCGGTCTTGATCAGCCCTTGCGCGACGATGGCGTCCAGCCCGGCCTTGGCGTAGCCGGCGCCCACCAGCCCGCCGATCAGCGCGTGGGAGGAGCTGGAGGGGATGCCCAGCCACCAGGTGACGAGGTTCCAGACGATGGCGCCCATCAGCGCGCCGAAGATCACGTTGGCGTCCACCACCCCGCCGGACACGATGCCGGTGCCGATGGTCTGGGCGACGTGCAGGCCGAAGAACAGGAAGGCGATGAAGTTGAAGAAGGCCGCCATGGCCACGGCGGTTCGGGGCGACAGCACGCGGGTGGAGACGACGGTGGCGATGGAGTTGGCCGCGTCGTGCAGCCCGTTCAGGAAGTCGAAGAGCAAGGCGACGCCGACGAGCCCAACGAGGATGGGCAAGGCGAGGGTGGCGGCTTCCATGGGATCAGACCTGCTCGACGATGATGCCGTCGATGGTGTCGGCGACGTCCTCGCAGGCGTCGAGCACGCTCTCCAGAAGCTCCACGATCTCGCGCTGGAGGGCATGGCGGTGGGTGATCGGGGCGTCCAGGCCGCCGCTCTCCTCGCGCAGCCGGTGCTTGGCCGCGCGCAGCAGGCGGTCGCCCTCGCTCTCGATCCGTGAGATCTCGTCGGTCATGGCCTGGAGCCGCTCGACGTGCCTGGGAATGGCGCGCAGCAGGGGGATGCCCTCGCTCAGCCGGTGGGTGCAGCGCACGATGGCGTCGGCCTGGGCGTGCATCTCGGGCGTGTAGTCGGTGAAGCCGGCCTCCACCAGGTGCCGGGCGGTGTCCTCGATCAGGTCCAGGATGTCGTCCAGCCGCTTGGCCAGCTCCTGGATGTCCGAACGGTCGAACGGCACGATGAAGGTGCGGTGGACGGCGAGCTGAACCTCCTTGGCGATGGCGTCGGCTTCGCTTTCGACCCGGCGGATGGTGCGGAACCGATCCTCCAGGTCGTCGCCGGCCTCCATCATCGCCCGCAGTGAATCGGCGCCCACGACGATTTTCCGAGCGTGTTCGGCGAAGAGGTCGAAGAAACGCTCCTCGCGTGGCATCAGGGCCCGGAACAGGTTCAGCATGCGTGGCTCTCCAGTAACTCGAACAATCCCCCCGGGGCCGGCCGCCATGCGTCGGGGCGCGTGCATCGGCCGGACCCGGGGCCGGTTCCGCGCGTGGTGTATCATCACCGGCGTCTCTGGGGAGTCATAAAAGTGTCAGGAGCCGCCGGCCGCGCGGGAATTCGGGGCGGTGAAGGGCGGCGGCGGCAGTGCAACGCCCGAGTCGCGGCCGGCCGCGCCCCGGCGGCGGCGGCGACTCACGCGGCTAGGCCGGCCGCGCGCGGCGCCGGCGGCGGGCGGGGCGATTTGACCGGTGATTTCGGGGGGAGGGGCGCTTATCCTGCGCCATCGGTTCGGCGGGAGAAGGGTGCGCGGGCGTGGCTGGGGAGACGCAGACCGGGCTGGCGGTTGCCATCGTGGCGGTGGCCGGCGCGACGCCCCGCGTCGTCACCGTGCGCAGCGGCTTCGAGATCCCGTCGCCCCACCGCCGCGGCGACGAGCCGCCGCCGCATCGAGACGCGCTGCCCGGCGCGCCCTTCGACCCGGCGCGCTTCCGCACCCTCCAGGACGGCGTGCGCGCGGTGGCGGAAGACACCGCCGGCCTCGCGCTGCGCTATGTGGAGCAGCTCTACACCTTCGGCGACCGTCACCGCGATCCGTACGAGCTGTTCGGCGGGCCGCGCTCCCTGGTCGTCGGCTATCTGGCCCTGGTGCGGGAAGCCCCCCTGCCGGGCAACGGCGCGCAGTGGCGCGACCTCTATGAGATCTTTCCCTGGGAGGACTGGCGGGAGGAGCGCCCGCCGCTGCTCGATTCGGTGATCGCACCGGCGCTCGCCCGCTGGGCCGCCGCCGCCCCCGACGAGCCGGCGCGCGCGCGCCGGGTCGAGCGCGCGCGGCTGGCCTTCGCGCTGGAAGGGACGGCCTGGGACGCCGAGCGGGTGCTCGACCGCTATGAGCTGCTCTATGAGGCGGGGCTGGTGGTGGAGGCTTTCCGCGACCGCGACCTGGCGCGCCGCGCCGGGCTGGCGGGGGAGGAGGCCGGCCGCATGGAGATGCCCCGGGCGCTCGGCCGGCCGATGGCGCGCGACGGCCGGCGCATCCTGGCGACGGCGCTGGAGCGCCTGCGCGGCAAGCTGAGATACCGGCCCATCGTGTTCGAGCTGCTGCCCCCGACCTTCACCCTGCACCAGCTCCAGCGGGTGGTGGAGGCGCTGTCCGGCGAACGGGTGCACAAGCAGAACTTCCGCCGCCTGATGATCTCCGGCGGGCTGGTCGAGCCGACCGGCCGTTTCGAGAGCCAGACCGGCGGGCGCCCGGCCGAGCTGTACCGCTTCCGCCGCCGGGCGATCCTGGAGCGCACCAGCGCCGGCTCCAACCTCGGCGCCGAAGAGTGATGAGGACGGCGGGCGTGGCGATTCACCACGGAGCCGGGACGGCGCCGCGGCCTATTCTTGCGCCGCCAACCATTGGGAGTGACACGGCATGGCCGACAGCACCTGTGATCTTTACGACCGCTTCGAGACGACCGCCCGCGTGGCCGATCCGGTGTTCCGGGATTTCGGCGCCCGCAGGGCCTTCTCCGGCGAGGCCGTGACCATCAAGTGCTTCGAGGACAATTCGCGGGTCAAGGAAGCGCTGGCCACGCCCGGCAAGGGCAAGGTGCTGGTGGTGGACGGCGGCGGCAGCCTGCGGGTCGCGCTGATGGGGGATCTGATCGCCGCCGACGCGGTGGCCAACCAGTGGGAAGGCGTGGTCATCCACGGCTGCGTGCGCGACGCCGCGGTTCTGGCCGGCCTCGACCTCGGCATCAAGGCGCTGGCGGCGACCCCGCGCAAGAGCGTGCGCAAGGGCGAGGGGCAGACGGGGCTGCCGGTCAGCATCGCCGGCATCCGCGTCAACCCCGGCGACCGGCTGTTCGCCGACGCCGACGGTGTCCTGGTGCTCGACCCGGCGGACGCCGAAAAGTAGGGTTCCTGTCAAGCCTCCCGGCCGGCTTCGCCCTGGCCGGGCGATAGCTGCCCGGCGCCGGGGGAAGGCCGCCGGTGACGAAAAAACCCCCCGCCGGTGTCCCGGCGGGGGGCTGAACGCGGGCCCCGGCGCACCGCTCACGGCCGGTGGTTCCTGTTCCCCCGGCCCTCCCCGTTTTGCGGGGTGAGGCCGGGGGAGGGGGAAATCCGGCGCGGGAAGCGGGATCAGGCGTCGACCGTCTCGGCCACCTCGCGGAAGGCGGGGATCTGGTCGAAGTTCATGTAGCGGTAGATGTCGCCGGCCTTCTGGTTCACGA
>JAEZHQ010000169.1 GCA_023416455.1 Pseudomonadota bacterium
GGGCGGCGACGGGGTGCTGACCGCCGACGGGCTGGCGGTGGCCCGGCTCGGCCCGGGTCCCTCGGTGCTGGCGCCGGCGGTGCTGCCCTTCGACGACGGGCTGCTCGACCAGGGGCAGCGCGACCGCGTGCGCGCCCGGCTGGAGCGCTGGCTGAAGGAGCATGTGGCGGCGCGGCTGAAGCCGCTGCTCGCCCTGCGCGACGCCGCCGACCTGACGGGGACGGCGCGCGGGCTGGCCTATCAGCTGGTGGAGAACATGGGGGCGCTGCCGCGCGCCCCGGTGGCGCCGCTGGTGGAGGCGCTGGAGCGGGACGAGCGCCGGGCGCTGGCCCGGCACGGGGTGCGGCTCGGCGTGTCGCACCTCTATCTCGGCGCGCTCGCCAAGCCGGGGGCGGTGGAGCTTCGCGGCCTGCTGTGGGCGGTGCGGCAGGGCCTGGCCCTGCCCGTGCCGATCCCGCCGCCCGGCCGCGTCTCGGTGGAGGCGGCCGGCGCGCCGCCGGCCTTCTGGGAGGCCATCGGCTATCCGGCGGCGGGGCCGCGCGCGGTGCGCGTGGACATGCTCGACCGGCTGGAGACCGAGCTTCTGAAGCGGGCCAAGGAGGGTCCCCGCGACGGCGGGGCGGCGGCCGACCCCGCGCTGGCCCAGATGATCGGGGTGACGCCCGAGGAGCTGGCCGGCGTGCTGAAGGGGCTTGGCTACGCGCGCGCGGTGGCGGAGGATGGGACGGTGGCATGGCGGCGGCGGCGCGGGCCGGCGGCGCGCGCGCGCCGGGAGAAGCCGGTCAGCACCGACCACCCCTTCGCCAAGCTGCGCCAGCTTTCGGGAACCGGATGAGCGACGAACGCGACGACGAATGGGATGGGGGGCGCGATGGGGGGCCGGACCCCGGCCCGGGGCGGCTGCGCCTCGACAAGTGGCTGTGGTTCGCCCGCTTCTTCAAGACGCGCAGCCTGGCCGCCAAGCTGTGCAACGGCGGCGCGGTGCGGGTGTCCGGCACCCTCGTCGCCAAGGCGCACGCCGCGGTCAAGCCGGGCGACGTGCTGACCTTCCCCCAGGGGCGGCACATCCGCGTGGTCAAGGTGCTGGCCTTGGGCAGCCGGCGCGGCCCGGCGGAGGAGGCGCGCCGGCTCTACGAGGATCTCGCCCCCCCGGTGCGCGAGGAGGCCATCCAGGACCCCTACCGGGCGCCCGGCGCCGGCCGCCCGACCAAGCGCGAGCGGCGCGAGCTGGACCGCCTCCAGGGCGAGGAGTGAGGCGGACGGGGCCGTTCCGCCGCTCTCCGCCGGGGGGCCGGGCCGGACCGAGACATGCGTGGGTGAATTGCGTGGGCGGGGTCATTGCCTTCCGGGGATGACGGCCTTATTTGCGCCATAATGCGCGCCGCCGTTGCGCCCGCTCTCCTCCGGAGTCCCGCCGCCCCATGCTCGATCTTCTCGCCGACCCGCAAGTCTGGGCCAGCCTGCTGACGCTCACCGCCCTGGAAATTGTGCTGGGCATCGACAACATCATCTTCATCTCGATCATGGCGGCGAAGCTGCCGGAGCATCAGCAGCACAGGGCGCGGCAGGTCGGGCTGTCGCTGGCGCTGATCACGCGCCTGCTGCTGCTGGCCTCCATCGCCTGGGTGGCGACGCTGACCCAGCCGCTCCTCAGCATCCTCGGCATGGACTTCTCGGGCCGCGACCTGATCCTGATCGGCGGCGGCCTGTTCCTGCTGGCCAAGGGCACCGTGGAGATCCACCACACCGTGGAGGGCGAGGGCGGCGGCGGGGCCGTCCCCAAGGTCGCCAGCTTCGGCGGCGTGGTCGCGCAGATCATGGTGCTCGACATCGTCTTCTCGCTGGACAGCGTGATCACCGCCGTCGGCATGTCGAACCACCTGCCGGTGATGGTCGCCGCCGTGGTCATCGCCATGGCGGTGATGCTGTTCGCCGCGGGGCCGGTGGGCGATTTCGTCAACCGTCACGCCACGGTGAAGATGCTGGCCCTGTCCTTCCTGCTGCTGGTCGGCGTGGCGCTGGTGGCGGACGGCCTCGGCTTCCACATTCCCAAGGGCTACCTGTACTTCGCCATCGCCTTCTCGGCGCTGGTCGAGGCGCTCAACCTGATGGCCCTGTCCCGGCGCCGCAAGCGGCAGGCGGCGGCGCGCTAAGAGCGGATCGCGTAAAATCGGAATCGATTTGAAGCGTGAATCCGCTCGCAGAAGAATGGCCTGGCGTTTCGTGCGTTTCAGGTTAAACGCACGAAACGCCAGAGCGGCGCCGCCGGCGGGGGCGGCCCCGCATCAAAGGCGCTTGGTGGAAGCCACAAGCGCCTTTGATCCAACCCGGGCTCCAACCCGGGACCAACCCGGCGGCGGGTTGCGCGAACAACCTGCCGAAGGGCGAGAGGGACGATGGCTTCGGGCGCCGTCCCGATCAAACCCGCATCATGCGGTCGCGGAACTCCACCTCCTCCACCAGATGCTCGTAGGCGAGCTTGAAGAGGTCGCGGATGGAGACGATGCCGACGGCGCGCTTGCCCTGGGTGATCGGCAGGTGGCGGTAATGCTTCGACTGCATCAGCGTCAGCGCCGCGATGGCGTCGGCGTCCGGGGGCAGGGTGTCGGGGTCGCGGGTCATGATCGTCGCGACCTCGGCCGTCGCGGGATCGATCCCACGGGACAGGACCTTGTTGTTCAGGTCGCGCTCGGTGACGATGCCGACGAGGTTGCCGTGGTTGACCACCAGCACCGCCCCGATGTTCTTCTCCGCCATCAGCTTGGAGACGGTGAGGACCGAGGTGTCCTCCGGCACCAGGATGAGTTCCTGGGTCTTCACGACGTCCGGAACCAGCTTCTGCTTCATCGCTTCCCCCATTTCTTCGATGGCCGCGCACGACTTTGAAATTTGTGTGCGAATTTACGCGGCGGGGGGAAACACTAGCAAATCACCGGCGCGCCGAACTGCGGCGGAAGACCGCACCGCTGCGTTCCCGCGCCGCGCCCTCCATCCGGCCGGCCAGCCAGGAGCCGGTCGCCAGCAGGGCGGCCGCGACCAGCACCGCGGCGGCGGCGCCCATCAGCGCCGGGTCGAAGCTGCCGGTCCGCGCCACGGCGAGCCCGGCCGGCAGCGGACCCAGGATCTGGCCGAGCCCGTAGACCGCGGTCAGGGTGCCGATCATGCGGGCCGAGGCGTTGCCGGACAAGTGCCGGGCCAGCGTGAAGGTCACCGTGACGATGCCGATGAAGGTGAGGCCGTAGAGCGCCGCGGCGACCACCGCGGCGGCCGGGTGGCCGGTCATCGGCAGCAGGATTCCGGCCGTCTGCACCAGATGGGCCAGGATCAGCGCCCGCCAGAGGCCGAACCGGCGCCCGGCGGCGGCCCAGATCAGGCCGGAGGGGATGGCCGCAATGCCGGAGACCATCCAGGCGGCCTCGCCGAGCCGGGCGGTCTCCGGCATGCTTTTCAGGATGGCGACCAGGAAGGTGCCGGTGACGATGTAGCCGCCGCCCTCAAGGAAATAGGCGAGCGCCAGCAGGAGCAGGGGGGCGGCCGGAGCCGCCGCGCCGCCGAC
>JAEZHQ010000186.1 GCA_023416455.1 Pseudomonadota bacterium
GCCGACAGCCGGCGGCCGGCGAGGTCGGCGCCGGTCACCAGGGCGAGATCCAGGTCGAGCCGCGCGCCATCGGCGCCCTGGCTGTCCACCCAGCGCTCGTGCGCGGCGACGGCCTCCAGGAAGACCGCGGCCGCCATCGGCCGGTAGGCGGGCTGCACGATGGCGTCGGCCGGCAGCGCGAAGGGAATGTAGGTGCGGGCGAGCGTCGCCTGGTCGATGACCGTCCCGCCGAAGGTGGCCCCGTCCAGCGTGGCGCCCCAGAAGTCGGTGCCGACCAGCACCGCGGAGGTCAGCTCCGCCCCGGTGAGGTCGGCGTCGTTGAGGTCGGCGCCGCTCAGGTCGCAGCCCGTGAAGTTGGCCCCGGCCAGGATGGAGCGCTCCATCTTCGCCTCGGTCAGGCGGGCGATGCCGCCGCCGCTCCCCGGCCCGCGGCTCTCCCCCATCAGCGCGCCGGCGCGGAAGTCGGCGCCGCGCAGGTTGGCGTCGGTCAGCTGCGCGCGGTGGAGGTTGGCGCCGCGCAGGTCGGCCCCGGCCAGCGTCGCCCCGATGAGGCTGGCCCCTTCCAGGTCGGCGCCGAACAGGTCGGCCTGGGACAGGTCGGCCCGGGCGAGGCGGCAACCCGCGAGGTTGGCGCCGGCCAGCTTGGCGCCGGCCAGGCTGATCCCGTCCAGGGTGAGGCGGGACAGGTCGCGGAAGCTGAGGTCGGCGCGCTTGCCGCCGCGGCGCTTCACCCAGGCCTGATGGGCGACGATGATCGCTTTGATCGCGTCGAGATCGTTGGGGGCCTGATCGGCCATCGGTTGGGTGCGCCCGCTGCTGCGTCGGAGAGTGCCCTGTATGGCGAGAATACCCCTTTCGATGCAGCGCGTCACGATGTCGCCGGGGGGCGCGCAAAACGGGCCGCCCCCGGGGGAGCGGCCCGTCCACGTCAAAGCGATGGCCGGCTCGGCCGGCCCTTTGATGAGACGGCCGGCTCAGCCGGTCTCTTGAAGAAGGCCGGCTCAGCCGGTCTCTTGAAGAAGGCCGGCTCAGCCGGTGCTTGGATAATAAGGCCGGCTCAGCCGGTGCTTGGATAATAAGGCCGGCTCAGCCGGCTTGGCCGACCTTGTTGCGCAGCGCCTGGATCAGACCGTCGACCCGGTTGCCGTTCTGCTGGATGACCGAGGCGAATTCCTGGCGCTGCGTGACGCCCATGCTGACGCCCTCGACCATCACGTCGATGATCTTGTACTGGCCGTCGCGCTTGCGCACGCGCCAGTCGACGTTCACCGGCGGGCCGTTGGGGCGGACGATCTGGGTGGTGACCATCGAATCGGTCTCGCCCTCCGGCCGGGAGCCGGTGATCCTGAAGGTCTCGCCCGAATACTCGACGAAGCGGTCGGCGTAGGTCTTCACGATCAGGCGCTCGAACAGCTTCTGGTACTCGTCGTGCTGCTGCGGGGTGGCCTGGTTCCAGTAGCGGCCCAGCACCCAGCGTCCGATGTAGGGCACGTCGAAGCCGCGGTAGAGCAGGGTGCGGAAGCGCTGGACCGCCTGGTCGCGCGACAGGCTCTTGTCGGAGAAGGTGGCGACGGCCTCGTTCCCCAGAGTCTGGATGAACGAGACCGCGCCGGGATCGGCGGTCTGGGCGGAGGCGGGGCGGGCGACCCAGCTGCTCACCGCGAGCAGGGCCGCACACACGAGGAACAGGCGACGTGTCAGCATGGCAAGGCAAAGGTGGCTGGCGCGGAGGCTTTGTCAACGGTCATCGGACGCAACTCTTCCATCCCCGGCGCTTTGCCGGTCCTCAGGGTTTGGGGCTCTCGTCGAAGTCCGGGAACTCCGGGGTCTCCACCGCCGCGTTGTCGCGGATGGCGGCGGCCCGCTGCTGACCGTACAGGCTGCGCAGCGTGGCGTAGAAGTCGAGTGAGTTGCGCCGCAGGTCGTCGATCTCGGTCAGAAGCTGCGAGCGGCGGTCGATCACCGTCGTCCCGGCGCGGCCGTACAGCAACGCGTCCTGGTCGTTGCCCTGGGCCCAGATGCGCAGGGGATCGGCAAGCGCGTCCACCCCGTAGCCGACCGTGTCGCGCAGGTTGGACGGGCCGAGCAGGGGCAGCACGATGTAGGGGCCGGGGCCGACGCCCCAGACCGCCAGCGTCTGGCCGAAATCCTCCTGCTGCTCGTTCAGCCCGACCTCGGCGGCGACGTCGGCGAGGCCGCCCAGGCCGAGGATGGTGTTGGTCATGAAGCGGCCGGTGGCCACCTGGGCGCCCTCGAAATCGCCTTGCAGCAGGTTGTTGGCGATGTGGAGCGGGCCGAGCAGGTTCTGGATCACGTTGTGGACCGCCTGCCGCACCGGGTCGGGCACGAGGCCCACATAGATCTCGGCGGCCGGGCGAATCAGAAGGACGTCGGCCGCCTCGTTGGCGGCGAAGACGAATCGGTTCGGCACTTCCAGCGGGTCGCTGACCACGGCGTCCGCGTCACCGGCACCCGGTGCGCTGGCGCAGCCCGATGCGGCGAGGGCGACGGCCAGGACGGCCGGGCGGAGGAAGGAGCGGGAAAGGCTGGCCAGCTTCATGGGCGACGGCTCTTTTCTGGAAGGCACGAGGCGGTCGGGTGACCGCGCCGTGGCCCGGCTTGGGAAAGCGGATTCCGCTTGCTCGGACGACGACGGCGCACCGACACCGGACATTGGCCGGTGGGGACCATTCAACATCCGTTGAATCAATCCCCTAGCACAGGCGTCGCCGTTTGGCCAGCCTACCAAGCAATGTCACTGAACGGCCGCGCGCATCTGTGGTAGAGCTGCCGCGCCTTCCCTCCTGCCTCAGCCGACCAGCTTCTGTTCCAGCGCCGCGTTCCGGATGGCCTTTTGCAGCTTCTCGAAGGCGCGCACCTCGATCTGGCGGACGCGCTCGCGGCTGATGCCATATTTCTGGGACAGATCTTCCAGGGTCGTCGGGTTGTCGCGCAGGCGGCGCTCGACCAGGATGTGGCGCTCGCGCTCGTTGAGGTGCTCCATGGCCTGGGCCAGGAGCTTGCGCCGCTTGCCCAGCTCCTCGCTTTCGGCGAGCGAGATCTCCTGGTTGGCCGTCTCGTCCACCAGCCAGTCCTGCCATTCGCCCTCGCTGTCGGCGCGCAGGGGCGCGTTCAGCGAATGGTCGGGGGCGCCCAGGCGGCGGTTCATGTTCACGACGTCCTGTTCGGGCACGTCGAGCGCGGTGGCGATGGAGCGCACCTGCTCCGGCGACATGTCGCCGTCCTCGATGGCCTGCATCTGGCCCTTCAGCCGGCGCAGGTTGAAGAACAGCTTCTTCTGCGCGGCGGTGGTGCCCATCTTGACGAGGGACCAGGAGTGCAGGATGTATTCCTGGATGGCGGCGCGAATCCACCACATGGCGTAGGTGGCCAGCCGGAACCCGCGGTCCGGGTCGAAGCGCTTGACCGCCTGCATCATGCCGACGTTGCCTTCGGAAATCAGCTCGGACAGCGGCAGGCCGTAGCCGCGATAACCCATGGCGATCTTCGCGACGAGGCGCAGATGGCTGGTCACCAGCTTGTGCGCGGCAGCCGAATCCTCATGCTCCTGCCAGCGCTTGGCCAGCATGTATTCCTCCTCGGCCGCAAGCATGGGGAACTTGCGGATCTCCTGGAGGTAGCGCGAGAGGTTGCTTTCGGAGCTGATGACCGGAACGCTGGACAGTGTCGCCATGGTATGACCCTCTCAGACGGTCGCCGTTCCGTGCCTTCTGCCGGGCACGTGACCGTTTACTATGCCGTGCCGCACAGCCGAAGGCCAGACCGGACCTGGGGCTGGAGGCACCTGACGAAACAAAAGATAACCGACTTGGCGGCGTGGGTATAGTCTCTTTATAGTGATTCTAAGGTGTCAAGCAGCGCCCGAATATCCAAGGGCAGCTTTGCCGCAAAGCGCACCGGCTCGCCATTGGCCGGGTGCAGGAAGGTGAGCGCCGTGGCGTGCAGCGCTTGCCGTGGAAAGCCAACAAGACGGCTGCGCTGCGGTTCCGGAAGCGACGAGGCGTGCCGGCCGCCGGGCCGCCCGGAGCGGCCCCGGCCGTAGAGCGGGTCGCCGACCAGCGGGTGGCCGATGTGCGCCATGTGCACGCGGATCTGATGGGTGCGCCCGGTCTCCAGCCGGCACTCGACCAGCGCCGCGGCGGTCCCGTAGGCGGCCAGCACGCGGTAGCGGGTGGCGGCGGGCTTCCCGCCGCCGGCCAGCACCGCCATCTTCTTGCGGTCGGCGGGGCTGCGGCCGATGTTGCCCTCGATCCGGCCCTCGCGGGGGGAGGGGACGCCCCACACCAGCGCCTGGTAGGTGCGGCTGAGCGAGCGGTCGGAGAACTGGCCGGTCAGCGCCTGGTGGGCGCGGTCGTTCTTGGCGACCACCATCAGGCCGCTGGTGTCCTTGTCGAGCCGGTGCACGATGCCCGGCCGGCGGACGCCGCCGATGCCCGACAGGCCGTCGCCGCAATGGGCGAGCAGCGCGTTCACCAGCGTGTTGTCGGGGTTGCCGGCGGCGGGATGGACCACCAGCCCGGCGGGCTTGTCGATGACCAGCACGTCCTCGTCCTCGTGGATGACGGTCAGCGGGATGTTCTGGGCTTCCGGCTGTGCAGGCTCAGCTTCGGGGATGAAAACGTCGAAAGTTTGGCCGGGTTTGACCCGCAGGGAGGCGTCCGTTATGGTCCGCCCGCCTTCGCGCACGCAGCCCTGCTCCAGCAGGGCCTGGACGCGCGAGCGCGACAGGCCGGGCAGCCCCGCCGCCAGCGCCTTGTCGAGCCGTTCGCCGGCCGCCTCCTCCGGGACCAGGACGGCGAGCGGCCCATGGTTGCTGGCATCGCGGCTCTCGGGCATCGTTCGGCAGAACTCCTCAATTCATGCATCCGCGCGAGAGTGGACCCCAAACCGTGAAGTTCCTCAAGGCACTCATCGTCATCATGGGCGTGCTGATCATCGCGGGCTTCGCGGTGATCGGCGTCGAGCTGGCCCGGCGCTTCTCCGATCCCGACCGCCGCGCCGACACCGCCGACCGCGTCGTCGTCCCCGCCGGCCGGTCCGACGAGGTGGCGCTCGGCCTGCCGCCCGGATCGCGCATCGGCGACCCGGTGGCCGCCGGCAACCGCGTGCTGTTCCGCGTGACGGTGCCGGACGGGGAGGACCGCCTGTATGTCATGGATCCGCGCTCCGGCGCCATCACCGTGACCGTGACCACCGGGACGGCGGCCGGTCCGGTCGCCGCCGGCCAGCCGGGGGACGGGCGGTGAGCCACGACTTCCGCAGCGACAACGTCGCCGGGGCGGCGCCCGAGGTGGTCACCGCGCTGGCCGCCGCCGCGGTCGGCTCGGCCGACCCCTACGGCGCCGATGCGCTGACCGCCGCGGTGACCCGGCGGCTGTGCGCCCTGTTCGAGACGGAGGTTGCGGTCTTCCCGGTGGCCACCGGGACGGCGGCCAACGCGCTCGCCCTGTCGGCGCTGGTTCCGCCCTACGGCGCGGTCTACTGCCACGAGGACGCCCACATCAACACCGACGAGTGCGGCGCGCCGGAGCTGTTCACCGCCGGGGCCAAGCTGGTCCCGCTGCCGGGCGCCGCCGGCAAGCTGGCGCCCGACGCGCTGGCGGCGGTGCTGGGCCGGGCGGGGATCGGCGTCGTGCACCGGGTGCAGCCGGCCGCCCTCAGCCTGACCCAGGCGACCGAGGCCGGCACCGTCTACCGCCCGGACGAGGTGGCGGCGCTGGTCGAGGTGGCGCACGGCCATGGGCTGGCCGTGCACATGGACGGCGCCCGCTTCGCCAACGCGGTGGCGCGGCTCGGCTGTTCGCCGGCCGAGCTGACCTGGAAGGCTGGGGTGGACGTGCTGTCGCTGGGCGCCACCAAGGGCGGCTGCCTGGCCGCCGAGGCGGTGCTGTTCTTCAACCCCGCGCTGGCCGAGGACTTCGGCTTCCGCCGCAAGCGGGGCGCCCACCTCGTCTCCAAGATGCGCTTCCTGTCGGCCCAGCTCGACGCCTGGCTGGCCGACGACCTGTGGCTGCGCCTCGCCCGCCACGCCAATCGCATGGCCGACCGGCTGGGCGGGGGCCTCGCCGATCTGCCGGGGGCGGAGCTGGTCCATCCGGTGGAGGCCAACGAGGTCTTCGTGCGCCTGCCGGCCGCGGTCGCCGACCGGCTGGAGGCGGCGGGCTTCCGTTTCTACCGCTGGGACGGCGGCCTGCTGCGCCTGGTCACCGCCTTCGACACCCCGCAGGCCGCCGTGGACGCCCTGCTGAAAATCGCAAAAGACGTTCCAGAAAAGGCTTGATCGCCCCGGTGGGGTCCGCTACAAACCCGCCCACGCCAAGACGTCCCCATCGTCTAGAGGCCTAGGACACCGCCCTCTCACGGCGGCAACCGGGGTTCGAATCCCCGTGGGGACGCCAATCGGCACGAGGAGCACGAGGCCGGATGGCGGTGCTCCCGCGGCGTCAGGGACGCCCGCCGGCGCCCCGAACGGCGCAACCCCGCGATCCACCCCCGCCACAGCCGCCACAACGGCAACACCCGCCGGGCGCGATTCCCCCGCCGACCCTGCTTCCGCTCCAGGACAAGGGGAGCGTCCAGACGCCGGACGCCGGACGGCGCGGCGCACCGCCGGCGCAAGCACCCGTTCATGGATGAAGCGCGACGCTTGAATTTGGAGTGTGGGACACATCAAATTGGAGCAGTTGGCGGCCAGTCCTGATTGATTTGCGAGTTGAAGATCGCGATCACCTCGGCCGCTGTCTCGGCGGCGTCGATCAGCTCGCAGATGGCCCTCTCCCGGCGGAAGCAATCGCGGACGTGGCGGCCGACGGCGAGGCCGATGGCGATCATCGTCGGGCTATCGAGCGTCACCCAGCCGCCGCCGCCCTTGAACTCGACGGGTTCGGCGGGCTCGGCCTCGGCCAGAGCTTTTGCGCCGTTGATCAGGGCCTGGCTCTCGCGGTCGGTCCGGATCGGCGCGCCGCCGACCACGATCCCCCCCGTTTCCGCACGATACCGGCGCTCGGCCGCGCGGCCCTTTGCCTGATCCTTGATGTGGTCCAGCGAAGGAGGCGCGACCGCGCCGGCCTCCGTCACGATGTACGCCGGGTCCACCCAGGCCCGCAGGGGGGCGGGGACCTCCACCCACTGGATGTCGGGGTGGTAGGCGCCCTCCGGGTTGGAGGTGATGAACTCGGCGCAGCGGCCGTTGTCGTTGCGAGCCCACATGATCCACTCCCTCTCTCAGGCCGCGTTGTTCGGGAAGGAGCGGCCCGGTCCCCAGATCACCCTCACGGCGCCGCCGCCGCCCGCCCCGCCGAGGTTTCCGGCGACGCCGCCGCCGCTGCCGCCACCACCTCCGTAGTCGCCCCCCTTGCCACCGACGCCGCCGCTGACGCCACCGCCCCATCCACCACCGCTGCCGCCGCCGCCAGTGTGAGGCTGGTATTCGCCATTGTTGCCGCCGCGGCCGTTCGCGCCGGCACCGGAGAGGCCAACGCCGCCGCCGCCGCCGCCGCCGAAGGTTGCACCTCCGTCGCCGCCCGCGAAGGCTCCCCGAAGGCGCTGCACCTGGCACCCGCCTGGAGAGCGCGGAGCCCCCACCGCGGTGGGTAGTCAGGTCCGTCCGTCCATCGGTACACTCGAGGTCATGCCGACGACGCGTCTCCGGTACCTTGCAGTGCTCGCCGTGGTCATCGGAGCGGTCGGATGCGACGCCCTCACGTCGAAGGTGAAAGGCGCTCTCGGTGGTGTCGAAGCGGGCGCCGCCGACCAGGGGAG
>JAEZHQ010000202.1 GCA_023416455.1 Pseudomonadota bacterium
CGCCGTACAGAACCGACGGGTCGGTCTCAACCTCTTGAATGACATCCAGTTTTCCATCACGCACCGCGCGGTGGAAGCAGCTTCGCCGGCCGGTGTGGCAGGCCACGCCGTCCTGCTCCACGATCAGCAGCAGCGTGTCGCCGTCGCAGTCGATCCGGAAATCCTTCAGCCGCTGCACCTGTCCCGAGGTCTCGCCCTTGCGCCACAGCCCGCGGCGCGAGCGGGACCAGTAGCAGACGCGGCCGGTGGCCAGGGTCTCCGCGACCGCGTCGCGGTTCATCCAGGCCATCATCAGGACCTCCCCGGTCCCTTCGGCCTGGGCGATGGCGGGAACCAGCCCGTCGGCGTTGAAGGCGATGGCGGCGAGAATCGCCTCGATGGACTTCGCGTCGGTCATCTCGGTCAGGAGCCTCTTTCCTCGGTCTCTTGGATCGAAGGCGCCAGGCGCCTTCGGCGGCATACCCGGAGCACTTGGTTGGTTTCCATCAAGCGCCCCGGTTTCAAACCCGACTGCGCATCGCGCTGCGCTGTGCGAAGGGGAGCGGCCCGGCGGTATGGAATTACTCATGCGCCGTCCGTATCACAGGGCGGCGTTCAAGCGGGCGAACGCGCTCTCCAGGTCGCGGATCAGATCCTCCGGCGCCTCCAGTCCGGCGTGCAGGCGCAGCACCACGCCCGGATCCTCCCAGCGGGTGGCGCTGCGGGTGGCGGCCGGGCGCACGGGCAGGATCAGGCTTTCGAAGCCGCCCCAGGAATAGCCCATGCCGAACAGATCCATGTGGTCGAGCATGGCGGCCAGGGCCGGCCGCGGCACCGGTTTCATGACCACGGAGAACAGGCCCGACGCGCCGGAGAAATCGCGCTTCCAGAGGGCGTGGCCGGGGAAGCGGGGGACGGCCGGATGGAGGACGCGGGTTACCTCCGGCCGCCTGGCCAGCCAGTCGGCCAGGACCAGCGCGCTGTCCTGGTGCCGCGCCAGGCGGACGCCCAGCGTGCGCAGGCCGCGCAGGCCGAGGAACAGGTCGTCCGGCCCGGCGCTGGCGCCGGTGCGGGTCGCCGCCTTCTTGACCGCCAGCCAGCTTTCCTCGTCGGCGCAGACGGCCACGCCGAGCATGGCGTCGGCGTGGCCGACGATGTACTTGGTGGCGGCGTGGATGGAGACGTCCACCCCGTGGCGCAACGGTTGGAACAGCAGCGGTGTCGCCCAGGTGTTGTCGATCAGCACCTTGGCGCCGACGGCCTTGGCCGCCGCGGCGATCGCCGGCACGTCCTGGACCTCGAAGGTCAGCGACCCCGGCGATTCGAGGAAGACGACGCTGGTGTTCGGCCGCAGCAGCCGGGCGATCCCCTTCCCGATGGTCGGATCGTAATACTCCACCGCGACGCCGTAGCGGGCGAGGGTATCGTTGACGAAGCGGCGCGTCGGGCCGTAGACGCTGTCGGCGATCAGCGCATGGTCACCGGCCTTGGTGAAGGCGAGAAGCGCGGTGGCGACCGCGTTCAGGCCGGACGCGGTCTGCACCGCCCGGAACCCGCCCTCCAAGGCGGTCACCGCCTCTTCGAAAGCGTGGGAGGTGGGCGTGCCCATGCGGCCGTAATGGACACCCTCGAACGGGTTGCGGTCGCTCTCCTCCAGCGCGGCGAGGGTGGGGAACAGCACGGTCGAGCAATGATAGACCGGCGGGTTCACGATCCCGTGATTGGCGTGGGGGTCGCGCCCGGCATGCCCCAGGATGGTGTCCGTTCGTGCGTCCTTCATCGGCTCTTCCGCGCTGTCGGGGATGGTCCTGCCCATCTTGGCATCCCGCAAACCGGCGAGCCACTGAAGAATCAGTCCCTAAGCCTCTGTAAGGGAAAGCTTAAGTACGTGATTGCAGAACGGAGGAATCGACAAGGCCGATCAGGTTGGTGCACTCTTGTGATATGCGCGTGATCACCCCCGGTGGGAGGTGGACGCGATCTTCGGGAATCGAACTCCAAAAACGCAAGAACAGGGTGGAGCTAACGATGAAATCGGGAATTCTCGCCGCCGCCGCGGCGGCTCTGACCATTGGTGCCGTCTCCGGTGCGCAGGCCGGCCCCACGCTTGATGCCGTCAAGGGGCGTGGCTTCGTCCAGTGTGGTGTGAACGCGGGTCTTCCGGGCTTCGGCAATCCCGACAGCGCGGGCAACTGGACTGGCCTTGATGTCGACTATTGCCGCGCCGTCGCGGTCGCCCTCTTCAACGATCCGAACAAGGTCAAGTTCACGCCGCTCTCCGCGCAGCAGCGCTTCCCGGCCATCCAGTCGGGCGAGGTCGACCTGCTGTCGCGCAACACCACCGTCACCCTGACCCGCGACACCTCGGTCGGCCTCAACTTCGCGCCGGTCACCTATTACGACGGCCAGGGCTTCATGGTGCACAAGAAGCTGGGCGTGAAGAGCGCCAAGGAGCTGAACGGCGCCACCGTCTGCGTGCAGTCCGGTACGACGACCGAGCTGAACCTGGCGGACTACTTCCGCGCCAACAACATGAGCTACAACCCGGTCGTCATCGAATCGAACGACGAGGTGAACGCCGCCTTCTTCGCCGGCCGCTGCGACGTGCTGACCACCGACGCCTCCGGCCTTGCCGGCACCCGCGCCGGCGTGGCGCCGGTTCCGGAAGACTACGTCATCCTGCCGGAGATCATTTCCAAGGAGCCGCTGGCCCCGGCCGTGCGCCACGG
>JAEZHQ010000403.1 GCA_023416455.1 Pseudomonadota bacterium
CGCGGGCGAAGCCCAGCGCGGCGGCGCGCCCGATCCCCTGGCTGCCGCCGAGAACCAGCGCGACCTTGCCCTTCAAACCGAGATCCATGGCTGCTGTCCTTGGCTGGCGCGTCAGGCGCGCGGGTTCCGGATGACGACCGTTCCGGCGTCCGGCTGGAAGTAGGCGCGCTCGGACTTGTAGATGCCGCTGGCCACGGTGATGCCCCAGCTGCCGTCGGTGAGCGCCATGAAGCTGTGGATGTCGGCGGGCGGGGCGATCACCGCGCTGTCGCCCGCCTCCAGCACGCGGTCGTCGATCACCGCCAGGTCGGCCCGGCCGGGGACCGAGCCGTCGTCGCGCCGTTCGTAGACGGTGTGCTGCACCCGGCCCAGGTAGATCGCCATGCTCTCCCAGTTGCCGTGGTCGTGGGCGGGGATCCGCTTGCCCTTGGGCAGCTCGAACAGCACGATCGACAGGTCGCCGTCGTAATAGAGATAGAAGGAGTTGGCGACGTGGTTGCCGGCGCGCGGCACCCCGATCTCGCACAGGTCCGGGCGGGCGACCAGCGCCGCGAAAGGGCCTTGCAGGGCGGCGGTCAGGCGGTCGGTGTCGTGGCCGTGGGTGGCGACCGCGTCGATGACCGCGCGGGCGCAGGTCCGGATGGCGGAAGCGGTCTCGGGGTTGGCCATGATGGGGGCTCCTTCGCTTCAGAGGGACGCCAGCAGGCGGCGGGTCGCGGCGACGGCGCGCGCGACGCGGGCGGGCGCGTCCATGGTCCGCGCCAGCGTGGCGGTGGGGATTTCCAGGGCCAGCGGCAGGCCGGCGGGCAGGGCGCGCAGCAGCCCGGCCAGGTCGATGCCGCCCTCGCCGGGGAACAGCCGCTCCTTCACCGCCGTGTGCAGCAGCGCTTCGCGGTCGTTGGTCCAGGCGGCGGGGGCGTCGCACAGGTGCATGTAGGCGAACCAGGCGGGCGGCACCGCGGCGACGTCGGCGGGGGTGCTTCCGGAGCGGTCGTAATGCAGGGCGTCGAGCGCGATGCCGAGGTTCGGCCGGGCGGCGCGGGCGACCAGCGCCGCCGCCGCGGCGACGCTGGGCACGCTCATCCAGGACACGAACTCGAACTGCACCGTCAGCCCGAACCCGGCGGCGTCGTCGCACAGCCGCCCCAGCCGCCCGGCGAGCCGTCCCGGATCGGGGTCGTCGCCGGTCGCCAGAACGTGGCGGGCGCCGAGGCCGGCCGCCGCCTCCAGGAAGGGGCGGAAGGCGTCGAGGTCGGTGTGGGGCAGGATGCGGGCGGTGTTGGCGTCGAGCGCGGTGACCCCGGTGTCGTCCATCCGCAGCGCCATCTCCCGCCGCAGGGCGCGGTCGGCCAGCAGCGGCATCGGCTCGCCGTCCGGCTGGCCGCCGAGCAGGCGCAGGCCGACATGGGCGCAGCCGGCCTTGGCCGCCACCGTGACCATCTCGGGCGGCGACAGCTCGGGCACCGTGTAGTAGGAGAGCGACAGCGGGTTCATGCCGCGCTCCCCCCGCCGCGCTCCGGCGCCGGGCGCACGCCGCCGTACTGCGCCCAGGTGGCGGCGACGTGCCAGCCTGCGTCCACCACCAGATTGACCCCGGTGATCGCCGAGGCCCGCGCCGAGGCCAGGAACTCGATGCTCTCGGCGACCTCCTCCGCCTCGACGATGCGGCCGAGCGCCGTGAAGGTGCCGGGGTCAGCGGCGTAGCGGCCGGACCGGATGCGTTCGGCCACCCGCGGCACCAGGGTGGAGCCGGGGGAGACGGCGTTGACCCGCACCCCGGCGCGGCCCCATTCGCCGGCCAGGCCGCGCGTCAGGCTGACCACCGCGGCCTTGCTGGAGGCGTAGGCATGGACCGGGACCGAGCCGATGGCGGCGATCGAGGCGATGTTGACGATGCTGCCCCGGCCGTGGCCGGCCATGCGCGTGCCGAAGGCGCGGTTGGCGTGGTAGGTGCCGGTGAGGTTGATCTGCACCGTCCTCTCCCACACCTCCAGCGGCAGGCGGTCCGGGGGCAGCACGTCCTGGAAGACGGCAGCGGCGACCACCAGGGCCGCCACCGGGCCGTGCGCCCCCTCGATGGCGGCGCAGGCGGCGTCCACCGCCCCGGCGTCGGCGATGTCGAGCGTCACGGCGGTTCCGCCGATGGCCGACGCCACCCGTTCGGCGGCCGCCGCATCCTGGTCGGCGGCGACCACCCGCCAGCCGCGGCTGGCCATGAGCCGGGCCGTCGCCTCGCCGATTCCGTTGCCGCCGCCGATGATGACGGCCAGGTCTCCAGTCATGGAACGCTGTCCTTTACTTGCGCAGGTCGGCGGCGAGGAAGGAATTGTCGAGCACCTTCGTCCAGTCGACCGGGCCGGACCACTCGCCCATGCGCTCCATGCCCTTGACCCAGATGTTCAGGGCGTCGAGGTCGAAGTCGCCCTCGCTCCAGTACTTGATTTCGGCCATCCGCTTCATGGAGATGGTGGCGACGTCGACGGGCAGGGTGTCGCCGTAGCGCTTGGCGACCATCTTCGCGGCCTCCTCCGGGTTTTCGTAGATGAAGGCCACGGCCGAGCGCCAGGCGGCGAGCAGCCCGCGCAGCTGGTCGGGGCTCTTGCGCATGAAGTCGCCGGTGGCCACGCCGACGGTGGGCGTCATCGAGGGCAGGTTCTCCAGCGAGAAGGCGACCGTGTAGCGGTCCCGGCGGGCGCTGTAGAGCGGCTCCAGGATCAGCGCCGCGTCGACGCCGCCCTGCTCCAGCGCCGACAGGCCGGAGCCCACGGAGCCGAGCGCCACCACGTTGGCCTTGCCCGGGTAGCCGGCCGCCTCGAAGGCCATGTTGACCAGCAGCTCGCCCGAGGACTTGGGCGCGGTGATGCCGACCTTCTTGCCGATCAGATCCTTGATGGAGGTGATGCCGCTGTCCGGCCGCGACACCCACAGCAGATCGTCGACCCGGCGGATGGCGGTGTGGACGATGCGGATGTCCATCCCCTGCCGGATGCCGGCCAGCGCCGTGGAGGTGCTGACGATTCCGTAGCCGAGGCCGCCGCCCACCATGTTGCGGATGCCGGTGCCGCCGCCGACCGAACTCATGACGCCGGTGACGTCGACGCCGTTCTTCGCGTAGTCGCCGCGCTCCAGCGCCACCGCGATGGGCGCGGTGTTCAGCAGGGCGCCGTAGTGCGAGGCCATGATCTCCAGCGCCCGCGCCGGGGCGGGGGCCAGCAGGGCGCCCAGCAGCGGTGCCGCGGCCAGTGCCCCGATCAGGCGGCGGTTCAGGTAACGGGTGATGCTCATGACGTCCCTCCTTGGATTTTGTTTGTGACCGGCATTTTCCGCAGCAGGCGGCGCGCGTTGTCGGCCAGCGCGGGCGACACCGCGTGGTGATGGCCGTCCTCCGGCTGGTCCCAGCCGGCGAAGTTGGTGCCGAAGACGAGACGGTCCGGGCCGACGATCCGCGTCAGCAGATCCAGCGCCCGGTCGTCGTTCAGGTGCGTGTCGAACCACAGGCGCGACAGCAGGCTCTCGAAGGCGCCGTCCTTCTTCATGGACTGGCTGGCCCAGGGGCGCTTGATGCCGGCCTGGGCGAGCCGCCCGGCGAGGAAGGCCACCGCCCCGCCGCCGTGGCTGATCCAGACGTCGAGCGTGGGGTGGCGCTCCAGAACGCCGCCGAAGATCAGGGTGGAGACGGCGATGGTCTCCTGCGCGGCGAAGCCGATGATGACGTCGAGGTCGAAGCGCTTCAGCGCCGGGTCGCCCGGCGGTCCGTCGATGCCGGCCGGCGCGGGGTGCAGGAACAGCGGCACGTCGAGCCGGACGAACGCCTCGTAGAGCGGGTCGAAGGCCGGGCTGTGCAGCGGCTCGCCCGCGAACTCGGTGCCGGTCGCCGCTCCCCACAGGCCGAGTTCGGTGACGGAACGCTCAAGCTCCTCCTTCGCCGCCACCGGATCCTGCATGGGCAGGGCGGCCAGCCCGCCGAGCCGGTCGGGGTAGCGGTTCACCAGCTCGGCCAGCGCGTCGTTGTGGCGCCGGCAGAAGGACACCGCGGAGGGGACGTCGATGTGGTGGAAGTAGTTCAGCGGGCTGGCCGACAGCACCTGGAAGTCGATGCCGGCGCGGGCCATGCGCTGGAGGCGCAGCTCGGGGTCGGTGAAGGGGCTGTTGGCGTGGCGCACGCCGCTCAGCCGGTAGTTGCCGACGCGGTACCAGGGCAGGCCGTTCTCGTCGACCCCGTGCTCGGGGCCGTGGACCCCGGCGGCGCCGTTGGTGGCCTCCAGCCGGACATGGGCGTGGACGTCGATCAGCGTGGCGGTCTCGATGGGCATGGGAAGGTCCTCCCCGCGCCGCGCGGGGGGCCGAGCGGCGCAAGCAATGGCGGTTGGGTCGGGCGCGGGTCCGGCCGGGCGGTCAGGCCCGGTGCATGCGGTGGTCGAGCGCCAGGAGCGCGCTGTTGACCACCACCGCGAACACGCCGATCAGCACGGTGACGCTCATCATGGTGGCGGTGTCGTTGACGCTGATGCCGTTCATGATCATGAAGCCCAGGCCGCGCTTGGAGGCGAACATCTCGCCGACCATCACGCCCAGAAGGGTGATGGAGAAGCTGATGCGCAGGCCGGTGACGATCTCCGGGACCGTCGCCGGCACCAGGATGGTCGAGAGCGTCTGCGCCGGCGTCAGCCGCATCGCCCGGGCGGACCGGCGCAGGACCGGGTTCATGGCGCGGATCGCCCCCATGGTTACCAGCATCATCGGGATGAAGCCGTGCAGCGCGCCGAAGGCGACCTTGGCCGGCATGCCGAGCCCGAAGATCAGCAGGATCACCGGGTAGAGCGTGACCTTGGGAATGGCGTAGAGGGTCACCACCATCGGCTCCAGCACCTCCGACAGGGAACGGCTGGCGCCGATGGCGATCCCGGCGAGGCCGCCGCCCAGGCAGGAGATCAGCAGCGACAGACCCAGGGCCTGAGCGGTCTCGCCGACGTTCTCCCAGAAGGCGGGGTTGCCGAACAGGGTGACCATCCGCTGGGCGGTGACCATCGGTGAGGCCAGCGCCTCGCTGCCCGCCACGCCGTGGAAGGTCTGCCAGGCCGCCAGCACGACCAGCGCGATGACGAGGCCGGCGACCAGCTTCTCCATGGCGCTGGCGTCCTCACCCGCCATGGCGGTGCGGCCGGCGCCGGAGCGGTGGCGGACCCGCTGCTCGGCCCAGTGCAGCAGAACCGTCAGGGTGGAGACGAAGACCACGACGAACAGCAGAAGCGCGTACATCGTCTGGTCCTGGAGGTTGTTGTAGGCGAAGGAGATGGAGTAGCCGAGGCCGCTGCTCGCCAGGATGAACTCGGCGCCGATGACGCCGGTCACCGAGTAGCTGAGCGCCAGCTTGGCCCCGGTGAAGATGTGCGGCCCGGCCGCCGGAAGCTGGATCAGCAGGGCATCCTGGAGGCGGCCCAGCCGGTAGGTGCGGCCGACCTTGCGCAGCACCGGCGGGATGCGGTCCAGCCCGCCCAGCGTGCCCGTCACCATCGCCATCACCGCGTAGAGGAAGCCCATGGCGATGATCGGGATCGCGTTCATGCCGAAGAGGACGATGAACAGCGGGTACAGCACGAAGAAGGGCAGGGCGTAGTAGCTGGCGATCAGCGGCTCCACCGCGCGGCGGACGCGGGGGAAGGCGTGCAGCGTGGCCCCCCCGGCGAAGCCGGCGGCCATCGCCGCCACCGCGGCGGTGGCGATGTTGCGCAGGGTGGCGCCGATCTCCGTCCAGAAGCCGTCGGTCCCCATCAGGCGGAGCAGCTCGGTCAGCATGTCCGACGGCGGGATCATGGTGCCGCGCGCGATGTAGCCGAAGCGGCAGGCCGCCTCCAGCAGCAGGATCGCGCTCGCGGTGATCAGGATGCGGATGCCGCCCGCCCGCGTCATGCCCCGGTCCTCCGCTGGGCGGCCATCGCCTTCATGGACTCCCCGCGCAGCGTCTCCCACAGGCGGGTGGTGACGGCGCCGAAGGCGGGGTCGGCGGCGATCTCGCTGGTGCGCTCGCGCGGCCAGCCGGTCTCGACGATTTCGATGAAGCGGCCAGGGCGCGCGGACATGACGCCGATGCGGTCCGACAGCATCGCCGCCTCGTCCAGCGCGTGGGTGATCAGCAGGACGGTCGCCCCCGTCGCGCGCCACAGGCGCAAAAGCTCGTCGCCCATCAGCAGGCGCGTCTGCTGGTCGAGCGCCCCGAAGGGCTCGTCGAGCAGGACCAGGCGCGGGCGCATCACCAGCGTGCGGGCGATGCACACGCGCTGGCGCATGCCGCCGGAAAGCTGGCTCGGGTAGGCGTCGGCGAAGTCGCTGAGGCCCATGAAATCGATGGCGTGGCGCACCCGGTCGGCGGCCTCCGCGCCGCGGAATCCGGCGCGCTTCAAACCGAAGCCGATGTTGTCGCGCACGGTCAGCCACGGAAAGGAGGCGTCCTCCTGGAAGACCACGCCGACGCCGTCCGGCACCGTGCCCCGCACCCGCTTGCCTTCGAAGGTGATGGTGCCGTCGGTGGGAGCGCTGAGCCCGGCCAGCACGTCGAGCAGCGTGGACTTGCCGCAGCCGGACGGGCCGACCACGGAGAAGAACTCGCCCCGGCGCAGCTCCAGGTCGACCGGGCCGAGGGCGTGGACGGTGGAGCCGAAGATGCGGGTGACGCCGGTGAGGATGGCGTGGGTGTCCGCAGCGCCCGCGCGCCCGGGGTGGAGCGGCTGCGGTTGGCACGGGACGCCGGTCAGCTCCGGACGCATCGGCACCCTTTCCTTCGACAGGCCAGGCATGGCGGCTCTTCTCCCTCTCTGCGTCCGGCTTGCAGCAAATGATTGTTTTGCCAACATACAAGGCCATCGCTCCGGGCATGTCCAGGACAGGTTCGGGACACCCCCATAAAAAAATTGTTTGTCCCTCCGCCGCGCCGGTGCGAAGGTCGGGGGAAAACGGGGAGGGGCGCCATGCGCAGCCGGCAGTTGGAAAGCTTCGTGCGGGTGTGCGAGCTTGGAAGCATCAGCAAGGCGGCGGCCGTCCTGAACATCGCGCAGCCGGCGCTGGGCGTGCAGATCAAGACGCTGGAACGGGAGTTCGGGGTGCCGCTGCTGGTGCGCACGGCGACCGGCACCCACCCGACGCCGGCCGGCCGGATCTTCCTGGAGGAGGCGAAGCTGATCCTGCGCCGCCTGGAGGATCTGAAGCGGACCCTGCGCGAAGCCGCCGGGCAGGAGCCGCCGGTGCTGGCGCTGGGGCTGACGCCCAGCCTGTCGGCGCTGCTGACCAGCCGTCTGGTGGAGCGGCTGCGCGCCGCCCTGCCCGGCGTGGAGCTGAAGCTGTTCGAGGAGCTGAGCTACACGCTGATCGGCCATGTGGAGTCCGGCAAGCTCGACCTGGCGCTTGCCTACAGCGTGCCGCCCGGCCGCTCCCTCAGCCGCGAGCCGCGGCTGGACGAGACGCTGTGCCTGATCGCCCCTCCGGGCTCGGCCTTCGACGCGGCGGAGCCGGTGTCCCTGCGCGACCTCGCCCGCGCCGAGCTGGCCATGCCGAACGAGGGCGATCTGGTCCGCCGCCTGATCACCGACACCATGACCGCGCACGGGCTGTCGCCCAAGGTCGCCTTCTCGCTGGAATCCATGCAGGCGATGAAGGACGTGGTCATGCGCGGGCTGGCCTGCGCCATCCTGCCGCACAGCGCGGTGGCGCGCGAGGTGGCCGCCGGCGCGCTGGTCCTGCGGCCGGTGGTCGAGCCGCCGCTGACCCGCACGCTCTACGTGGTGCGGCGGGCCGAGGGGGAGCCGGGCGCCACCCTGCGCGCGGCCCTGCGGATCGTCGACGGGCTCCTGGAGGAGCTGGAGCGGGACGACGGCAACTTCACCGTCGCGCGGCCCGCCGCCTGAATCGGCCGGCGCAGACCATTGGTCGCATGTCGGGCGGGCGGCCGGGACGCCTATAATTCGCGACAAATACACGGCACCGGCTGGGATCGCCGGACGGTGAGCGTTCTCCGTCCCGTCCCCCCGGCGCCGCTCGGGCGCGCCGCCGCCGGCGGCCGCGATCACCGCAACGACCGGGACAAGGGACGCCATGCGTTTTCGTGACATCCGGGTGAGCCGGCGGGTTCATCTGTCGACCGTTCTGGCCATGCTCGGCCTGGCGCTGGTCCTCGTGCTGGTGCTGGCCTCCATCCACGCCCGCATGATGGACGACCGGCGCACCAAGCTGCGCAACGTGGTGGAAGTCGCGGTCGGCATCGCCGCCAGCCTGGAGGCCAGGGAGCGCGCCGGCCTGATGACGCGCGAGCAGGCGCAGCACACCGCCGCCGAGGCCATCGCCGCCCTGCGCTACGAGGGCGACGAGTATTTCTGGGTCAACAGCGTCGGCGACGCCACCCTGATCGCCCATCCCAAGCGGCCGAAGGACGTCGGCCGCAGCATGTGGGACTTCCGGACCCCCGACGGCGATTTCGTCTACCGCAAGTTCGTGGAGGCCGCGACGGGGCCGGGCAAGGCCGGCTTCCTGTCCTATTCCCAGACCCTGCCGAACAGCGCGGTGCGGACGGAGAAGGTCTCCTACGTCAAGCAGTTCGAGCCGTGGGGCTGGGTCGTCGGCTCGGGCATCTACTTCAACGACGTGGAGGCGGCGCTGTGGGCCACCGGCTGGACGGTCGGCGCCGGCATCCTGCTGATCGGCGTGGTCCTGCTGGCGGCGGCCACCCTGATCGGGCGCAGCATCACCGTGCCGCTGGCCCATCTGGTGGGGTCGATGAAGGCGCTGGCCGACGGCAACCTGTCGGCGGCGGTGCCGGACCGCGACCGCGGCGACGAGATCGGCGCCATGGCGGTGGCGCTCGAGACCTTCCGCGAGCACGCCGTGGAGCGCGCGCGCCTGGAGGAGGCGCAGCGGCGCGAGGCGCAGGCGCGCGAGGAGCGGGCGACCCGCATCGACGCCATGACCGCCCGGTTCGAGGCGCAGATCCGCTCCCTCCTGGAGGAGCAGGTGAACGCGGCGACCGGGCTTCGCGACACCGCCCAGGCGCTGACCGGCATGGCCGAGGACACCAGCCACCGCGCCTCCGCGGTGGCCGCGGCGACCGGGCAGGCCAGCGCCAACGTGCAGTCGGTGGCCTCGGCCGCCGAGCAGCTCGGCGCCTCGCTGCGCGAGGTCAGCCAGACCGCCGGCGTGTCGCGGGCGATCGGCTCCGAGGCCATGGAGCGGGCCGCCCGCACCACCCGCCTCGTCCAGGGCCTGGAGGGCGTCAGCCGCACCATCGGCGACGTGGTGAAGCTGATCTCCTCGATCGCCGAGCAGACCAACCTGCTGGCGCTCAACGCCACCATCGAGGCGGCCCGCGCCGGCGAGGCCGGCAAGGGCTTCGCGGTGGTCGCCGGCGAGGTCAAGACCCTGGCCAACCAGACCGCCCAGGCGACCGAGCAGATCGTCCAGCAGATCGCCGAGGTGCAGCGCGTCGCCCAGGAGACGGGCGAGGCCATCCGCGACGTGTCGGACATCATCCGCCGCCTGGAGGAGCTGTCCACCAACGTCGCCGGCGCGGTCGAGGAGCAGTCCGCCGCCACCCAGGAGATCGGCCGCAACACCGTCGAGGCGGTGTCGGGGACGGAGGAGGTGGCGCGCAACGTCACCAGCATCCACGACGGCGCCGAGTCCACCAGCCAGGCCGCCGGCGGCCTGCTGGCCGCGGCGCGCATGCTGACCCGGCAGGCGGAGGGGCTGCGCGCCGAGGTCGGGCGCTTCCTGGAGGATGTGCGGGCGGCCTGATGCCGGCGCGCCGGCACCGGCACCGGCGGCGGGTGGCGGCGTCCCTCACCCGCCGACGGCATCCCCCGGGCGCGGCGGCGTCCGGCGGCGCCGCGGCGCGGTCAGAGCGGCCAGCCCGACCGGGCGGAAGTTCCAGACGTCCACCCCGACGTCGAACTGCCGGGGCATCCCCTTGAGCTGGCCGTGGCTGTGGCCGTGCAGGTTCAGGGCGCCCCTGTACATGCCGTTCCAGGTGCGGAAGGCGTAGTGGCACATCACCAGATGCCGGCCCTCCACCACCGCCTCGGCGTAGGGCCGGACGCTCGCCCAGCCGGGCAGGCCGAGGGTGGCGGGGCCGTCGTTGTTGCCGGTGACGAGGTGCTTGGTGCCGTTGAGGCGGTCGAGCAGCACCGCCGTCGCCTCGGGCCGGCGGTGCAGCGAGAAATCGCCGAGGTGCCAGACCTCGTCGTCCGGACCCACGACGGCGTTCCAGTTGGCGACCATGGCCTCGTCCATCTCGTCCACCGACGCGAAGGGGCGGTGGAAGCGGCCGAGCGCGCCGGCGTGCCCGAAATGCGTGTCGCTGGTGAAGAAGACCGCCATCGGTGGTCCTCCGGCGTCCTGCGGTCGGCCGGGGCCCTGCGGTCCGCCGGGGGCCTGGGCACCCGGGTCCGGCGGGCCGCGGTGCCCCGGCTCAGTGGCTGTGGCCGCCCGCCTTGCCGCCGTCCGACGACGGGTCCATGAGGCGGTGCAGATGCACGATGAAGTAGCGGGTGTGGGCGTCGTCGACGGTGGCGCCGGTGGCGCCGCGCCAAGCCTTGTACGCCTCGTCGTAGTTCGGGAAGATGCCGACGACGTGGAGCTTGGACGGATCGACGAACTGGTCGGTGTCGGGCCGCACCAGCTCACCGCCGAAGACGAGGTGGAGCAACTGTTTGTCGGGCATGGCGCTGTGATCCTCGTGGCTGCTACGCGCAACGTCATATCCGTCGCACGGCCTCTCCTTCAAGTCCAATAACAGAGCTGGGGCGCATCTCTGGTCCCGCATGGCCCCGTCTCTGTGAAAACACAGGCAGGCTGCCTCCGAATGAGGCATAGATTAGTCAAGAACAAGGCAAGCGAGGGCTGCGCCATGGCTGATGGTAATACCACGATTCAGGGTCGGGCGGTGGGCGAGGTGGTGGTTTGGGACTTGCCCATCCGCGCCTTCCATTGGTGCTTGGTGGTTCTGGTGACGGTCGCGGTGGTGACCGCCAAGCTCGGCCGGATGGAGATCCACATGCTGGCCGGCGAAGCGATCCTGGTGCTGCTGCTGTTCCGCCTGGTCTGGGGCGTGATCGGCAGCCAGACCGCGCGCTTCAGCCAGTTCGTGCGGGGGCCGCGGGCCGTGTTCGCCTACGCCGCCGACCTGCTGCGGGGCCGGACGGGGGCGCCGGTGCTGGGGCACAACCCCATCGGCGCGCTGATGGTGCTGGCGCTGCTGGCCGCACTGGCGGTGCAGGCGGCCAGCGGCCTGTTCACCTCCGACGACATCCTGGTCGACGGGCCGCTGGTGCCGCTGGCCGCCTCCTCCACGGTGAAGACGCTCAGCACCCTGCACCGCACGCTGGCCGACGGCATCCTCGTGCTCGTCGGCGTCCATGTCCTGGCGGTGTTCGCCTATCTTCTCGTCAAGAAGGAGAATCTGGTCCGTCCGATGATCACCGGGCGCAAGGCCGTGCCGGCCGCGGACCTGCGGGCAGCGCCGAAGCGGACGCCGGCCGCGGTCGCCCTGGCCGTGCTGGCGGCGGCGGCGGGCCTGGTCGCCCTGGCGGTGCGGGCCGTGTGATACCGGCGGCGCATGAACACGGAGCGCCGCCGGTAAAACCCGACAGATCAATGCGATAGCATTGATCGAGAGAGTCACACGGACGACGCCTTCACAGCACCGTCCGTGTGACAATGGGGCCGGGCCGGCCGTCTGCGACAATCCGCCCCGCCCCATACGGGTATGCTCATTTTAGAATAGCTCCAAGTTGATCCGCCCCCTCAACCATGGCCGCCGGCCATCGGGGCGGCGGCGGATCACCCTGCTTGGAGGATTCTGTCATGCTGAAATCGTTGCACGGGCTGCTCCTCGGGACGGCCGCGCTCCTGGTCGCGGGAAGCGCTGCCGCCGAGCCGTTGATGGAGGCGGCGCGCAAGCAATTCCAGCCGATCCCCGCCGCCATTCCGGCGGTGAAGGACAACGCGGTGACGCGCGAGAAGATCGAGCTGGGCAAAATGCTGTTCTTCGAGCCGCGCCTGTCCGCCAGCGGCATCTTCTCCTGCAACTCCTGCCACAATCTCGGCGTCGGCGGCGTGGACGGTCTGGAGACCTCCATCGGCCACGGCTGGCAGAAGGGGCCGCGCAACTCCCCCACCGTGCTCAACGCCGTGCTCAACGTCGCCCAGTTCTGGGACGGCCGGGCGGAGGATCTGAAGGCCCAGGCCAAGGGGCCGATCCAGGCGGGCGTCGAGATGAACAGCACGCCCGACCGCGTGATCGAGGTGCTGACCAGCATGCCGGCCTACAAGACCAAGTTCGCCGATGCCTTCCCCAACGAGAAGGACCCCGTCACCTTCGACAACGTCGCCCGCGCCATTGAAGCCTTCGAGGCGACGCTGACCACGCCGGCGGCCCCCTTCGACCAGTATCTCGAGGGCAAGGCCGACGCCCTGACCGCCCAGCAGAAGAAGGGGCTGGAGCTGTTCATGGAGAAGGGCTGCTCGGCCTGCCACAACGGCGTCAACGTGGGCGGGCACGACTACTTCCCGTTCGGTGTCGTGCAGCGGCCGGGGGCGGACGTCCTGCCGCCGGACGACAAGGGCCGCTTCGCCGTCACCAAGACCGCCGACGACGAGTATGTGTTCCGCTCGCCGACCCTGCGCAACGTCGCCCTGACCGCGCCCTACTTCCACTCCGGCAAGGTCTGGGAGCTGCGCCAGGCGGTCGCCGTCATGGGCACCAGCCAGCTCGGCGCCACCTTGACCGACGAGGAGATCGACGCCATCACCGCCTTCCTGCACGCCCTCACCGGGCAGCAGCCGCGCATCGAGTATCCGATCCTGCCGGCCAGCACCGCGGCGACCCCGAAGCCGGTGTCGCGCTGACCGGAATCCCCCGGCCGGGCGGCAGGCCGCCCGGCCGGGGGACCGGCCCGGAAAAGCGGGATCAGTTGGCGCGGTAGCGGTCGTGGCAAGCCTTGCAGGTGCCGCCGAGCGCGGCGAAGCTCTGACGCGCAGCGGCCTTGTCGCCGGCCGCGGCGGCCGTTTCCAGTTCCTTGGCGGCGGTCTCGAAAGCCTTGGCCTTGTTCGAGAAATCGCCGAAGTCGGCCCAGATCTCGGGCTTGGCCTTGGTTTCGCCCTTGTCGCTGCCGGCGGGGAACAGGGACGGGATGCGGGTTGCGAAGGCGCCGACGCGCTGGGCGACGCCGGCAACCGGGTCGAGCGCGCTGCCGTCGAGCAGCGCCTTGATCTCGCCCATCGCCTTCTTGTTGGCGTCGAATCCGTCCTTGCGGGCCTTGACCGGATCCTCGGCCAGCGCAGCACCGCTGACGAACAGCAGGGCGGCCGCGGCAGCCAGCGCGATGCGGGTGAGCATGAAGGTCCTCCTGGTCCTTGTTGGCTATCGGTTGGTATCCAGCCGACATACGCATGGGGTTGATCGACCTGTCAAGGCACGGCCGGAAAGGCGGACACCGGGCGGCATGGCCGCTTTGCACCGTTTGCGGGACGTGCTAAGCACCGTTCTTCAACGCAGGGGCGGGGCGGCGACGCCGCCGCGGCCCCGGGATGCAGAGGGCGGCATGGTCATCGGCGCGGCGCAGGACAGGGCCGGGGGACGGGCCTTCCGCGCCAGCCGGTTCGGCCGGGCCTTCCGGCTCGGCGCCGCCGGCCTGGCCTTCGGCGGGGTGGCGCTGGCGCTGGCGCCCCCGGTGGCGGCGCGCCCCTTCTACCGCGAACCGCCCGAGTTCGAGGCGCCGGTCAAGCGCGGCGCCATGCCCCCCGTCCATCTGCGCCTGCCCGGCAACCCCGCCCTCATCCAGGTGGAGGAGGAGATCGGCAGCCACGGCGGCGTCTGGCGCGTCGCCATGATCGGTGCCCATGACGGGCTGCTGCTCTACCGCAGCCTGGGCTACGAGCATCTGGTGCGCTGGGACCCGGCGTGGCGGCGCATCATCCCCAACGTCGCCCAGTCCTTCCACGTCAGCGACGACGCCACCCGCTTCACCTTCCGCCTGCGCCCCGGCCTGCGCTGGTCGGACGGCCAGCCCTTCACCGCCGAGGACATCCGCTTCTGGTTCGACGACGTGCTGCGCGACCCGGAGCTGACCGAGCGGCCGCCGCGCTGGATGCCGCCGGAGCCCGACGGCGTGCGGCTGGAGGTGATCGACGAGCTGACCGTCCGCTTCGCCTTCGCCAGGCCCAACAGCCTGTTCCTGGGGGCGCTGGCCTCCGGCCAGGAGGCCGGCTCGGCCACCGACTACCCCCGCCACGCGCTGGCGCGCTACCACAAGCGCCACAACCCCATGAGGATCGCGGCCGAGATGGCGGCGGCCGAGGTGGACGACTGGGCGGCGCTGTTCCATCTGAAGGCGCGGACGCGGCGGGAGCGTTCCGATCCGGCGGCGCTCCTGCGCCGCCCGCCCGGCGACCTGTCGGAGGTGCAGCGGGCCGAGCCGGTGCCGACGCTCGATCCCTGGGTGATCGAGCGGCGCGAGCCCGGCGACCCGCCGCGCTACGTCGCGGTGCGCAACCCCTATTACTGGAAGGTCGACCCGATCGGCCAGCAACTCCCCTACATCGACCGCGTCGAGTTCCTGGAGACCACGCCGGCGGCGCTGCCGGACCTGCTGCGGGCCGGCCGCATCGGGTTGCAGACCAGCCACCTCGCCGCGCCCGGGATGCAGGAGCGGCTGCCCGCCCTGGCGGAGCGCGGCTACCGGACGGTGCCGCTGCTTCCCGCCAGCAGCAACCTGCTGGCGCTGGTCTTCAACCTGACCCATCCCGACCCGGCGCGCCGCGCCCTCCTCGCCAACCGGGAGCTGCGCATCGCGCTGTCGCGCGCCATCGACCGCCGGGCGGTCATCGCCGCCGCCTTCGGCGGGCAGGGGATGCCCAGCCAGGTGGCGCCGCGGCCGGAATCCGCGCATCGATCCGACCGGCTGGCGAACCAGCACCTGGACCACGACCCGGCCGCCGCGTCGGCCCTGCTCGACGCGCTGGGGTTCGACCGGCGTGACGCCGGGGGCTGGCGGATGGACGGCGACGGGCGGCGGTTGTCCTTCACGCTGCTCACGCGCCGCGACGAGCCGGCCCAGGCCGCGGCGGCGGCCGTCATCGCCGACCACTGGCGGCGCGTGGGGGTCGCGCTGGCGGTGGAGACGGCCGATCGCGCCGCCCTGCTGGAGCGCATCCGGGCCGGCGATTTCGACATCGTGCCGGGCACCGGCGAAGGCGGCATGGACGCCGTCCAGGAGGCCCACGCCTACGTCCCGCTGACGCGCGACAGCTATTTCGGCCTGGCCTGGGTGCGCTGGCTGGAGAACCCGCAGGCTCCGGGCGCCGAGGAGCCGCCGGAGACGGTGCGGCGCCAGTGGGAGATCCACCGCCGGATTCGGGAGGCCGCCGACCCCGCGGAGCAGCACCGTCTGGTGGCCGAGCTGCTGGACAGCGCCGCGGACGCCTTCGTGCAGATCGGCATCGCCGCGCCGGCCACCCGCCACGCCGTGGCCCGCCGGGACTTCCGGAACGTCCCCCGCCTGCTGTGGGACTCCTGGCTCTACCCGACGCCCGCCCCGACCAACCCGGCCCAGTACTACATCGATGCCCCCTGATCCCGCCCTGCCGCTTCCGGTCCCGGGCCAATCGTGCTACCACCTCCGGTAGGGGGATATTCCCCACCGCCGGGTGGCCCGTCCGGGCGAACGGCCCTGCGGCCAGCCCCAGCGGTGCGGCGGATTGGGACGGAACGGATGCGGCGGGACGATGCACGCGCGGTGGGCTGGGCCTCGGCGGCCCGGCGGACGCTCCTCCGGGCGGGTGGGCGGGCCGGCGTCGCGCTCGGCATCGGGCTCGGGTTCGGCATCGGCATCGGCATCGGGCTCGGCATCCTGCCCGCCGCCCCTCCGGCCGTGGCGGAGGCGGTCTTCTACCGCGAGGCCCCCGACCTTGCCGCCCGCGCCGCGCGCGGGGAGCTGCCGCCCCTGCAATGGCGCCTGCCCCGCAACCCCCTGCTGATCCCGGTCGAAGAGGCCGGGAGATACGGCGGCACCTGGCGGCTCGGCCTGATCGGTGCCGCGGACGGGCTGCTGGTCTACCGCACCATCGGCTACGAGCCGCTGGTCCGCTGGGATCCGGCGTGGCGGCGCGTCATCCCCAACGTCGCCCAGTCCTTCCAGGTCAGCGACGACGCCACCCGCTTCACCTTCCGCCTGCGCCCCGGCCTGCGCTGGTCGGACGGCGAGCCCTTCACCGCCGAGGACATCCGCTTCTGGTTCGAGCATGTGCTGCTCGACCCGGAGCTGACGCCGAGCCCGCCCGTCTGGATGCCGAACGCGCCGCGCGCCGTCCGGCTGGAGGTGGACGATCCCTACACGGTGCGCTTTGTCTTCCCGGAGCCGAACGGCCTGTTCCTGGTCGCTCTCGCCTCGGCGTCCGACCTTGCGGCGTCGGTCTCGCACCCCCGCCACGCGCTGGCCCGCTACCATCGCCGCCTCAACCCCGACGGGATCGCCGTCGAGGTGCGGGCGGCCGGCGCGGCCGACTGGGTGGAGCTGTTCCGGCTGAAGGCGGCGAGCGCGCTGAACCGCTCCGACCCGGCGGCGCTGCTGCGCGACCCCCCCGGTCCGGCCGGCGCCCGCCAGGCGGCGGCGCGCATCCCGACGCTCAACGCCTGGGTGATCGACCGGCTGGAGCCGGGCGACCCGCCGCGCTTCGTGGCGGAGCGCAACCCCTACTACTGGAAGGTCGATCCCGTCGGCCAGCAGCTTCCCTACATCGACCGCACCGAGTTCATGGCCGTGGAGACGCTGGACCGCTTCGTCGGGCTGCTGGCCGACGGGCGGATCGACCTCCAGTCGCGCCACCTCGGCCACCCGGCGCTCCAGGCCCGGCTGGGGCCGCTGCTGGAGAAGGGCTACCGCGGCATCGCCATGCAGCCGGCCGATTCCAACGCCGTGCCGCTGGTGCTGAACCTGACGCACCCCGAGCCCGCCCTGCGCGCCCTGTTCGCGGACCGCCGCTTCCGGGTGGCGCTGTCGCGCGCCATCGACCGCCGCGCCGTCGTCGACAACGTGTTCGGCGGGCAGGGGGAACCGCAGCAGGTGGCGCCGCGGCCGGACTCGCGCTTCCACCTGGAGCGGCTGGCCCGCCAGCACCTGGACCACGACCTCGCGGCCGCCGACCTGGCCCTCGACCTGCTGGGTCTGGAGCGGCGGGACGGCGACGGGGTGCGCCTGATGGCCGACGGGCGGCGGCTGTCCTTCACCATGCTGGTGCGCCAGGACCGCCCCCACCAGGGCGAGGCCATGGCGCTGATCGCCGCCGGCTGGCGCCGCATCGGCGTGGAGGCGCGGGTGGAGGTGGTGAGCCGGCGCGCGCTGGAGCAGCGGGTGGCGGAGAACCGCTTCGACGGCCTGGTCGGTCAGGGCGACGGCGGCATGGAGGCGATCCAGGAGGCCCACGCCTTCATTCCCGCCCTGGCCGGCAGTCAGGCGGCGCCCCTGTGGACGAGCTGGGCGCGCAACCCGGGGGCGCCCGGCGCGGTCACGCCGCCGCCGGCGGTGCTGGCCCAGATGGAGCTTTTCCACCAGCTCAAGCGGACCACCGCCCCCGACCTCCAGGAACGGCTGATGCGCGCCATCCTGGAGATCGCCGCGGACCAGTTCTTCGTCATCGGGATCTGCACGCAGCCCGGCTACACGGCGCTGGCCCGCCGGGAGTTCCGCAACGTGCCGCGAACCATGCCGGACGGCTGGGCCTACCCGACCCCGGCCCCGACCAACCCGTCGCAGTATTTCCTGGCCCCGCCGCCCTCCGGGGCCGGCGGGTGAGGGGGTGGGGGGTGCGCGCGCTCCTCGGCAGCCTGGCCCTGCGCATCGGGCTGTCCGTGGTCGTCATCGAGGTGATGGTCCTGGCCGTCATCGGCGCCTTCGCCGTCGACCGGCTGTCGGAGGAGATGGACCGCCGCACCCGCGACCGCATCACCGTCCCAGGCGAGCTGATGGAGCGCGGCGTGCTGTCCTACGAGGCGGTCGCCGACCGCGCCATCCTCTCCAACCTCATCGGGCAGGAGCTGGAGGAGGGCATGGTGGTGGGCGCCAACTGGAACGTCTTCCACGCCCTCGACCCCGACCATCTGGGGCATGACATCCGCCAGTTGAGCGGAATCGATCCCGCCTGGTTCTCCGGCGCCGCGCGCGGGCCCCGGCTCATCGAGCTGAGGGAGGGCGGCGGCACCGCGCTGGTCTCGGTCAAGCCGCTGTTCATGCGCGGGGCCGGGGCGCCGACGCTTTACGTCTACATCAAGGTCAACACCACCGCCCTGACGGCCCAGAGGGCGGCGGTGCTGCGCTTCGTGGTCGGCGCCTCGGTGGTGTCCGTGGCCCTCACCTCGGTCATCATCCTGTTGCTCTTCAAGGTGGCCGTGCTGCGGCGGACGGCCGCGCTGGCCGCCTTCGTCCGCCGCCTGGGCGGCGGCGAGCAGGACGTGCCGGCCCTGCCGGTCCGGGCGGACGAGCTGGGGCTGCTGGAGGAGGGGGTGAACCGCATGGCCGCCGACCTCGGCCAGCGCGCCCGCCAGCGCGACCGCGCCGAGGCCGAGCTGCGCGAGAGCGAGGAGCGTTTCCGCGACTTCGCCGCCGCCGCGTCGGACTGGTACTGGGAGCTGGACGCCGGCCTGCGCTACGTCGCCCTGTCCGACCGGTTCTTCGATCTGGTGCGCCCGGCCCGCTCGCCGATCGGCCGCCCGGCCGACGGGCTGGGCGTGGAGGCGGCGCAGGACGGGGGGTGGGGCGCCTTCATGGAGCGGCTCGACCGGCACGAGCCGGTGGCGGAATTCGACATCACCTGGATGGACGCGCGCGGGCACCCCCGCTTCGCCCGGCTGTCGGGCCTGCCGGTCCACGACCGCGAGGGCCGTTTCACCGGCTACCGCGGCACCGGGCGCGACATCACCCTGCACCGCCAGGCCCGCAGCATCCTGGAACGGCGGGTGGAGGAGCGCACCGCCGCCCTGACCCGGACCAACGCCGAGCTTCAGGACACGCTGGACAGCCTGAGCCGCGCCCAGGCGGAGCTGGTCCGCTCGGAAAAGCTGGCCTCGCTGGGCGCGCTGGTGGCCGGCGTGGCGCACGAGATCAACACGCCGGTGGGCGTGGCGGTGACCGCCGCCTCGCACCTTGCCGACCGCACCCAGGACCTGCGCGGCCGCCTGGAGGGCGGCGGCCTGCGCCGGGCCGAGCTGTCCGCCTATCTCGACACCGCCGACGAGGCGGCGCGGCTTCTCCTGCACAACATGGAACGGGCCTCGCTGCTGATCCAGAGCTTCAAGCAGGTGGCCACCGACCGCACCTCCGACCCGTTGCGCGGCTTCGCGCTGAAAGGCTATCTGGAGGACATCGTCACCAGCCTGTCGCCCACCCTGCGCAAGCATCAGCACCAGATCCGGGTGGACTGCCCGGAGGGGCTGGAGATGACCGGCTATCCGGGGCTGCTGTCCCAGGTGGTCGCCAACCTCGTCATGAACTCGCTGGCCCACGGCTACGAGGAGGGGCAGTCCGGGCAGCTGCGCCTGTCGGCCGGCCAGCCCGACCCCGACACGGTGGAGATCCTCTACGCCGACGACGGCCGCGGCATAGAGGCGGTGCACCTGCCCAAGATCTTCGACCCCTTCTTCACCACCCGGCGCGGCGCCGGATCGACCGGGCTCGGGCTGAACATCGTGCACAACATCGTGACCGGGACGATGAAGGGGCAGATCGCCGTGGCCAGCGCCCCCGGCCAGGGCGTGACCTTCACGGTGCGCCTGCCGCGGGTCCTGAAGGAAGGCGCGCGGGCGGCGGAGTGATGGCGAAGGCGTCCGTGGTAACCGCCGGCCACCTTCGGCAGGAGCCGCTTGCAAGGCCGTGGAGGCGGAAGTAAGGTCCCGCGTCGCGTTTCAACCCACCCGTTTTTGCCACCATCGCCACAGGGGCAAGCCTGTCATGTCGATCATTGCGTCCCGTCTGTCGCGCATCAAGCCGTCGCCGACCCTCGCCGTCACCCAGAAGGCCCGCGAGCTTCAGGCGGCCGGCCGCGACGTCATCAGCCTCGGCGCCGGCGAGCCGGACTTCGACACCCCGGACTCCATCAAGGCGGGCGCCGTCAAAGCCATCGAGGCCGGCGACACCAAATACACCGCCGTCGACGGCACGCCCGCGCTGAAGAAGGCCATCGCCGCCAAGTTCAAGCGCGAGAACGACCTGACCTACGCCCCCGACCAGATCACCGTCGGCGTCGGCGGCAAGCAGGTGCTGTACAACGCCCTGATGGCCACCCTCGACCCCGGTGACGAGGTCATCATCCCGGCCCCCTACTGGGTGTCCTACCCGGACATGGTCGCGCTGGCCGAAGGCACGCCCGTCTTCGTCTCCTGCCCGGCCGAGCAGGGCTTCAAGCTCCAGCCGGCGGATCTGGAGAAGGCGATCACGCCGAAGACCAAGTGGCTGATCCTGAACTCCCCGTCGAACCCGTCGGGGGCCGCCTACACCCGCGAGGAGATGAAGGCTCTCACCGACGTGCTGGTGCGCCACCCGCAGGTCTGGGTGATGAGCGACGACATGTACGAGCATCTGCTCTACGACGGCCTCACCTTCGTCACGCCGGCCCAGGTGGAGCCCCGGCTGTACGACCGCACGCTGACGGTGAACGGCGTGTCCAAGTCCTACGCCATGACCGGCTGGCGGATCGGCTACGCCGGCGGCCCGAAGGAGCTGATCAAGGCCATCGGCGTGATCCAGAGCCAGTCCACCTCGAACCCGTCCTCGATCAGCCAGGCGGCCGCCGTTGAGGCGCTGAACGGCCCGCAGGACTTCATCAAGGAGCGCGCCGAGGTGTTCCGCGAGCGCCGCGACCTGGTGGTGTCCATGCTGAACCAGGCCAAGGGCATCCAGTGCCCGAAGCCGGAGGGCGCCTTCTACGTCTACCCGTCCTGCGCCGGCACCATCGGCAAGACGACGCCGGACGGCAAGGTGATCCGGACCGACGAGGATTTCGTCACCTACCTGCTGGAATCGGAAGGCGTCTCGGTGGTCCAGGGCACGGCCTTCGGCCTCGCCCCGCACTTCCGCATCTCCTACGCGACCAGCACCGAGGCGCTGGAGGAGGCCTGCCGCCGCATCCAGCGGGCCTGCGCCAACCTGCGGGACTGATCCCGACGGCCTGCCGCGAACCGCTCAGGCGTTTCGTGCGTTCAATCTGAAACGCACGAAACGCCTGATCTTTGTTTGGCGAGCGGATTCACGCTTCAAATCGATTCCGATTTTCCGCGATCCGCTCTATTGCGCGGCCAGCGCCTCCCGCCGGATCTCCACCGCCCTGTCGGCGGCCTTGCCGGTCAGCTCCTGGAGGCGTTCGAAGGTCCAGGTGAAGGTGCCGACCCCGAGCGACAGCGAGCGCAGCTCGACGATCAGGTCGTGCATCTCGGCCTGCGGAAGATAGGCCCTGACCTCGTCCCAGCCCTGCCAGCCGGGGCGCGCGTCGTAGCCCAGGATCTGCCCGCGCCGGCCGCTGATCAGGCGCTGGACCTTCGAGGTGAAGTCGCTGGGCACCGCGATCGCCACGGTCAGGATGGGCTCCAGCAGCACCGGCTCGCAGCCCGGCAGCGCCTCGGCCATGGCCTGGCGGGCCACCGTCTTGAAGGCCATCTCGGAACTGTCCACCGCGTGATACTGGCCGCCCACCAGGCGGACGGCGAAATCCACCACCGGGAAGCCGAGCGGCCCGCGCACCGCGAACTCGCGCGCGCCGGCCTCGACCGCGGGGATGAACTGGCGCGGCACCACGCCGCCGACGATGGCGTCCTCGAACTGGAATCCGGTGCCGCGCGGCAGCGGCCGGACCTCCACATGGATGTCGGCGAACTGGCCGTGGCCGCCGGTCTGCCGCTTGTACCGGGCGTGGTGCGCCGTGCCCTTGCGGATGGACTCCTTGTAGGGGACCTGAGGCGGCTGCCCCTTCACCGCCACGTTGAACTTGTTGCGCAGGCGGTCCATGGCGATCTGGAGATGGATGTCGCCCTGGCCCCACAGCACCAGTTCGCCGGTGTCGGCGGACTGCTCCAGGGTCAGCGCGGGGTCCTCCTCCACCAGCTTCTGGATCGCGGCGGTCAGCTTCACCTCGTCGTTGCGGTTCTGGGCGTGGAGGGCGAGGCCGAAGACCGCGGGCGGGGGCTCCGGCCACAGGGCCGGCTTGCCGAGGTTGCCGCGGTCGGTCAGCAGGTCGCCGGTCGCCGCCTTCTCCAGCCGGCCGAGCGCCACCACCTCGCCGGGGCCGGCGGCCGGCAGCTTGGCCTGGTCGTGCCCCATCATGCGGAAGACGCCGGAGACGCGCTCGCCGCCCAGCGTCATGCCGTCGTTCACCGTGCCGCGCCAGACCCGCGCGAAGCTCAGCTTGCCGGCGTGCGAGCCGTTGAAGGTCTTGAAGACCTGGGCGGCGACCGCGACGTCGTCCGGGATGCCGACCCGCGCCGCCGAGACCGCGACCTCCGGCCCCTCGTGGCGCAGCGCCTTCAGCAGGCGGCGGATGCCGTTGTCGTTCTCCGCCGACCCGAAGAAGACCGGGACGATCAGATCCTCGGCCAGTTCCCTGGCCAGCCGCTCGTAGACCTCATCCGCCTCCGGCCGCACCTCCTCCAGCAGCTTCTCCAGAAGCGCGTCGTCGTAGTCGGCGACCGCCTCCAGCATCTCCTGGCGCGCCTCGCTCTCGCGGTCCTTGAGGCTGTCGGGCAGCGGGACCAGCTCGGACGGCTTGTGCGGGTTGAAATGCCAGGCACGCTCGCTGACCAGATCGACGAAGCCGGTGATCCGGCCGCCCTCGCGGATCGGCACCTCGCGCAGCACAAGCTTGCGTTCCGACACCGCCTGGTAGGCCTGCACGACGTCGCGCACGCGCAGCTCGCCCAGGGCGTCGACCTTGTTGATGAAGAGGATGTGGGGGATCTGGTGGTCGTCGAGGAACTTGAAGAGCGGGGCCAGCAGGACGGCCTTTTCCGGGGCCGCCTCCGCCACGATGACGGCGACGTCGGCGGCCACCAGCGCGCTCTGCGTCTCGCAGGTCAGCTCCACCGAGCCGGGGCAGTCGAGGATGTTCCAGCGCTCGCCCAGATACTCGAAGGAAGCGAGGTTGACCTCCACGCTCATCTGGCGGGCCCTGGCCTCGGCGGAGGGATCGCCGACGGTGTTGCCGTCCCGCACGCTGCCCTTTCGCGTGACGGCCCCGGCCGCGAACAGCAGGCTTTCCAGCAACGTCGTCTTGCCGCTGAGATAGGGGCCGGCCAGCGCGGCGCAACGGGCCGTCTGGATCTGTGTATGGGGCATGCACACCTCCCGTTTGGCTTCGTCATGAGGCCGCCGGCCCGCAACGGGGAACCCCGGCCGCACGGCGGCCCATCCTGGCGGCTCGATCGGTTCGCGCGTCCCGGTGTCTTTGGAGGACGTCCCCTCCCTCACCCCCCGCTTCTTGAAAAAGGGCGTCCTTTCAACAGCATGGTCCACCGGCGCCGAAGCGCTGTCGATGGAAAAAAGGGGCGGCATGACGTCACGCCGTCCCGCTTGGCCGCCCGGGCGTTCACGCCGAACCCCGCCCGCCCATGGGCGGGCCGTCGGCGCAGGGCGCCAGGGCCGCCGCGATCACCCGGTGGACCGGGGTGGGAACGCCCAGCTCCGCCCCCATCCGGACCACGGCCCCGGACAGCCAGGGCAACTCCAGCCGCCCGCCGCGCTCCAGGTCGTTGAGCATCGAGGATTTCATCGCGGGCGCCAGCCCGTCCATCAGCGTCTCGATCCGGGCCAGGATGTCGGATCCGAGATCGACGTCGCGGGCGCGGGCGAGCCGGGCGACCTCCGCCACCGCGTCGAGGAACAGGGCGCGGGTCTCCGGCACCTGGCGGATCACGCCCACCGGCTGGCGGGTCAGGGCGGTGACGCCGCTGAAGGGGGCCAGGAAGGTGAACTTCTCCCAGATCACCCGCAGGATGGCGTCGGTCAGGATGGCGTCGAAGCCGGACCGCGCGGCCAGCGCGTGGAAGGCCGCGAGGCGCGGGGACCGGCGGCCGTCCAGCTCGCCGTAGGTCAGGCGGGCAAGCGTGCCGGTGTGGCGGATGAGGCCGGGGGCCGCGATGGTCGCCGCGATGTGCGCCACCCCGCCGGCGACCGCCGCCTCGCCCAGGGCGCGGCGCAGCACCTCCACGGCGGTGACGCCGTTCTGCAACGCGATCACCGCCGTCCCCGGCCCGAGCAGCGGGCGGCAGGCCGCCGCCGCCGTTTCGGTGTCCCACAGCTTGACCGCGAACAGCACCACGTCCACCGGCCCGATATCGGCCGGGTCGTCGGTCGCCCGGACCCCGGTCAGATGCAGGTTGCCGGCCGGGCTGTCGATCCGCAGCCCGTCCCTGCGGATGGCGTCCAGGTGCCGGCCGCGGGCGAGGAACAGGACTTCCGCCTCGTCCGGGGCGGCCGTCGCGATGCGGGCGCCGAAATAGCCGCCCACCGCGCCCGCCCCCATCACAGCGATGCGCATGCGTTTCTCCCTCGCGCAAGGCCGGGGCCGGCGCGCTCCTTCGACGGGCGCGCCTTGGCGTTCCCCGGCGTCCGCAGACAGTGTGGCGCGGAGCGCCGCTTGCGGCAATAGGCCGCATGATCGGCGCGCCGCCGCCGCCGGCCCCCGGCACGCGGCGGTATGTGTCTCAACCCGCAGATTTTTTTGCCCGGCGTACCGATGGTTGTGGGGGGCGATGGCAATGTTGCGGTGCCACAACGCACCGTGTCAGAGACAAAACGCTCCAGACAAACTCCTGCAATGATTCGCTATGAGTATGCCGGCCGGGCGTTCCTCCTGCGCATGTGCGGGGGGAGGGCCGGGCTGCCCTTGCGGGCGCGGACGGCCGGCGGCACAGCCGCGGCTCGGGCCGCGCCGGACGGGAAAACTCAAAAATGGGGGAATCGCAAATGGGGAAGTCTCAATGCGCGCGCTGATCCGGGTCCTTCTCGCCGGGCTGGTCGCCGCCGGCCTGGCCACCACCGCCATCGCCCAGGACGGCAAGCTGTCGCAGGACCACGTCAAGAGCGTCACGCTGAAGGCGGCCGAGCTGATCGCCGCCCAGGGCCTCGACGAGGCGGCGGCGGCCTTCAACACCGACGGCCCGTTCAAGGGGGGCGAGCTTTACGTCAACGTCATCGACTTCTCCGGCGTCTGGAAGGTCTACCCGCCGCGGCCGACCGGCGTCGGGCAAAGCGTCATCAACGTCAAGGATCCGGACGGCAAGTTCCTCGTCCAGGACATACTGGCGGTGGCCAGGGACAAGGGCGAGGGCTGGGTCGAGTACCGCTGGCTGAACCCCGCCAGCAACAAGATCGAGCCGAAGATCACCTACGTGAAGCGGGTACCGGGCCAGGATCTGGTCGCCTACGTGGGCGCCTACAAATAACCGGGCCGGCAAATAACCGGGCCGGCAAATAACCGGGACCGGCAGGGCGGGCCGCCGCGGCGCGGACCGGTGTGGGGCAGAAGGGGACGGCGATGAGCGGTGGATTCTTTTCGCGTCTGACCGGCGCATCGTTGGTGGCCCGCGTGTTCGTGGCGCCGCTGTTGGGCACCGTCCTGACGGTGGTCGCCCTCGGGCTGGCCGACCGCCAGTCGGAGCGGGCGGTCGCCGCGGTCGACGGCATCCATCAGGCCGCGGGGGAGCGGCGCGAACAGGTCGGCCGGCTGGTCGCCACCGCCTACCTCATTCATTCCGATGTGTCGCGCCACCTCGCCCTGGTCGGCTCGGGCATCGAGGAGGCCAAGCTCCAGGCCATCCGCGACGCCATCGCCGCCAATCTGGGGCGGGCGCGCCAGGTCAACGCCGCGCTGCGGGACTCGGCACCGGGGGACGGCGAGCGCGCCATGCTGGCCGACGTCGCCCTGCGCCTCGACGCCTACGTCAAGGCGGTTGACGAGATGAACCAGATGGCCGCCATCGACCGGCTCATCGGCATTCCGATGATGGGCCAAGCCGACGACCGCTTCCGCGAGCTGACCGAGCGCATCCTCGCCGCGCAGGCCGCCATCGACCGTGGCGCCGTCCAGGCCGTCCAGGACACGCGCGACGCCACCGCGGAGGAACGCGCGCGCTTCGCGCTGGTCATGGCCGCCCTGCTGGCGGGCATGCTGGGGGCCGGGCTGGTGCTGGCGCGCTCCATCACGCGCCCCCTGCAACAGCTGTCGCAGGCCACCACCGATTTGGCCGGCGGCCGGCTCGACGCGGCGATCCACGGCACCTGGATGAAGAACGAGATCGGCGCCATGGCCCGCGCGCTCCAGGTCTTCCAGAACAGCGCCCGCGAGGTGGAGCGGCTGACCGCCGAACAGGAGCGCCAGAAGGCCGCGGCCGAGGCCGAGAAGCGCCGCGTCATCCACGAGCTGGCCGACCTGTTCGAGGCGCGGGTCAGCGAGGTGGTGCAGCGGGTGGGGGAGGGGGCGCACCGGGTGCGCACCAACGCCGCCGGCATGCTCCAGCGGGCCAGCGCCACCAACGACCAGGCCGCCGCGGTGGCCACCGCCAGCCAGCAGGCGGGCATGAGCGTGCAGACGGCCGCCACCGCCGCCGAAGCGATGTCGGCCGGCATCGGGGAGATCGGCGAGCAGGTCCGCCGCTCCTTCGACATGGTGCGGGGGGCGGTGCGGGCGGTGGAGGCGACCAACGGCCATGTCGTCGGGCTGTCCGAGGCGGCCGGCCGCATCGGTGAGATCGTCGGCCTCATCAACTCCATCGCCGGCCAGACCAACCTTCTCGCGCTGAACGCCACGATCGAGGCGGCGCGCGCCGGCGAGGCCGGCAAGGGCTTCGCCGTCGTCGCCTCCGAGGTCAAGAGCCTGGCCACCCAGACCGCCAAGGCCACCGAGGACATCTCCGCCCAGATCGCCGCCATGCAGCAGGTGACCAACGCCGCCGTCTCGGCCATCAAGGGGGTGGGGGAGACGGTGGTGTCGATCGACTCCATCGTCGGTTCGATCTCCACCGCCATGGAGCGGCAGGCGACCACCACCCAGGCGATCGCCCGCAACGTCCAGGAGGCCGCCGCCGGGACCAGCGAGGTGTCGCACAACATCGCCGGGGTCTCGCACACCGCCGGCGAGACCGGAGCGGCCGCCGGCGAGGTTCTGCACGCCGCCGAACTGCTTGACGGTCAGGCCGCCGCCCTCAACAATGAGGTCAAGCAGTTCATCGGCCGGCTGCGGCAGGGGTAACCCTCCTGGTCCAAGCGTTCCGGGCCGGACGGGTGGAGGCGGGCCACGGGCGCCATCGATCAGGACGGACGGGGCCGGGACGAGCGGAGTCGGGGGCGGACTCCGCCCGGATGGGACCGGGCCGATCGGAGGGGGCAGCCGCAGCGGGACTGGGCTCGGATGCACCGTCCCGCAGAGGTGCCCGCAGAGGTGCCGGATGCGGAGCCGGCCGGTCCGGAGGCGCCCGGCCTGAAGACTCCCGGCTTGAAGATTTCCGGCTTGAAGATTTCCGCTATGAAGGCGCTTGACCCGTCGGCCGGCGGCCGGCCGGCGCGCCGCATCGCCGGGCTGCTCGGTTTCGCGCTGGGCGTCGTCGCCTTCCTGTTCCTGAGCGGGGCTGGGGCGGCGCTGCACTTGAGCTGGCACGCCCTGCCGCCGGGGCCGGACGGGACGCCCGCCGGCTGGACGGACGCGGCGCAGGCGCTGGCCCTCCCCCTCTTCATGACGGCGCTCGCGCTGGTTTCGGTGGTGGGGGCCTTCCTGTTCGTCCAGCAGCGGCTCCTGACGCCGCTTGGGCGCCTGACGGAGGCCATGGACCGGCTGGCCGCGGGCGATCCGGCGGTCGCCGTCCCCGGCCTTGACCGCGATGACGAGATCGGGGCGATGGCCCGCGCCGTCGACGTGTTCAAGCGCAACGCGCTGGCGCTGGGCCACGAGGCGGAACGGCGGGAGCGGCTGGAGGAACGGGTGCTGACCCTGCTCAGCGCCGTCGAGCACAGCCCGGTCCCGATCCTGATCACCGACGCCGGGGGCGTCATCGAATATGTGAACCCCCGCTTCTGCGCCAACAGCGGCTATACGCCGGACGAGGTGGTGGGCCGCACCCCGGCCATGTTCAAGAGCGGCCACACCCCGGTGGAGACCTACGTCGATCTGTGGCGGACGATCAGGGCCGGCCGGGAGTGGAAAGGGGAATTCTACAACCGCCGCAAGAACGGCGAATGCTACTGGGAGAAGACCTCGATCGCCCCGGTCGCCGGGGCGGACGGCCGGCTGCGCCATTTCATTGCCGTCAAGGAGGACATCACCGAGGTCAAGGACGCCGAGCGGCGGGCCTGGATGCGCGCCCATTACGACCCGCTGACCGAACTGCCCAACCGCGTTCTGTTCGAGGACCGGCTGAACCAGGCCATCGCCCGCGCCATCCGGTCGGGCAAGCTGCTGGCGCTGATGTTCGTGGACCTCGACCGCTTCAAGCAGGTCAACGACACGCTGGGCCACGGCGCCGGCGATGAGCTGCTCCAGGAGGCGGCGCTGCGCCTGAAGGGCTGCGTGCGGGAGAGCGATACGGTGTCGCGGCTCGGCGGCGACGAGTTCGTCATCCTGCTCTGCGACCTCAGCCGGGACGGGGAGGCGGCCGACGTCGCCGCCCGGATCAACCATGAGCTGGCCAGACCCTTCGACCTGGACGCGGGCGAGGCCGGCATCGGCGTCTCCATCGGCATCGCCATCTTCCCCCGGGACGGCCACACCGCCGCCCTGCTCATGAAGAACGCCGACACCGCCATGTACTGGGGCAAGGACGGCGGACGGAACACCTACCGCTTCTTCACCGCCGACCCGGTCGCCTATCTCGACGGCCTGTAGGCCCGGCGGGCTTGACCGGCCGCCGGCCCGGACCAGCTTGTCCACAAGCGTTCCCGCCCGGCGTCCCCGGGGAGCCTCCCGGAAGGCGGCCTTCGCCGGGAAAGCGCTCCCGGAAGCGCCCGCGACCATCCGCCTGGGGCGTTTCGCCGCATGCCTCCGGCGCAGGGCTGGAATTTAGAATAATTCCAATTATTGGGACTGGACCCTGATCCCGCCCAGGTTTAGCTTTTCCCGCCTGTTCTCTAAGGTTAAGACCACGATCGACGGAGGAACCTGGAACCATGCAGATCGACATCGGAATCGCGGAAGCCGACCGGAAGGCCATCGCCGAGGGGCTGAGCCGCGTGCTCGCCGACACCTTCGCGCTGTACCTGAAGACGCATTCCTTCCACTGGAACGTCACCGGGCCGATGTTCAACACGCTCCACGCCATGTTCATGACGCAGTACACGGAGCTGTGGAACGCCCTGGACGAGGTGGCGGAGCGCATCCGGGCGCTGGGCTACCCGGCCCCGGGCAGCTTCTCGCAGTTCACCAAGCTTGCCACGATCGCCGAGGAGCAGGGCGTTCCGAAGGCGCAGGAGATGATCCGCCAGCTCGTCGAAGGGCACGAGGCGGTCGCCCGCACCGCGCGCCAGGTCTTCCCGACGGCCGAGCAGGCCAACGACCAGCCGACCGCCGATCTGCTGACCCAGCGCTTGCAGATCCACGAGAAGACCGCCTGGATGCTGCGCAGCCTCCTGGAGCAGTGACGGCGGGGGCGCGCAGGCGGGGCCCCCGCCCGCGCGCCGTCGATTCAGGGGCCGGAGCCGGCTGGACGGAGCGCGCATCGCGGACACATCAGTCATGCCTGCCCGCTCTGATCATGCCTGCGCGCGGCGGGCGCTGTCTGCGAAGGGCGGGCGGGCGCCGGCTCCGGCCGCCTCCTCCCTGCAACGCCGAAGGAGGGTGCGATGACGTCTTACGGCAGGACGCGGACGAGTTGGGTGGACCGGACGGCGTTGGGCGGCCAGGATCCGTTGCTCCTGCTGGCGCGGCTGCTGCTCGGCCTGATCTTCGTGCAGAGCGGGTTCGGCAAGCTGATCAACATCGCCGGATTCGCCGCCGGCCTGGCCGGCCAGGGGTTGCCCTTCCCCACGCTGCTGGCGGTGGTCGGGGCGGCGGTGGAATGCTTCGGCGGCCTCGCCGTGGTGCTGGGCGCCTGGACGCGGCTGGCCGCCGCCGCGGTCGCCGTCTTCACGATCGCGGCGACGCTGGTCGCCCACCGCTATTGGGAGCATCCGCCCGAAGCCCAGGCGATGCAGCGCATCCAGTTCATGAAGAACCTCGCCATCACCGGCGGCTTCCTGGCCCTGATCGCCGCCGGGCCGGGCCGCTTCAGCCTGGACGCCTGGATGGCCCGCCGCCGCTGACGGCGGCGGGCCGCCGGCCGCCGCCTACCAGGTTCCGGCCGGGCTGCGCTCTCCGTGCGCGCCCGCGGCCGGCTCGTGGTGGGCGAGCCAGCGCTCGACCTCCAGGGCGGCCATGCAGCCCATCCCGGCGGCGGTGACCGCCTGGCGGTAGACCTTGTCCTTGACGTCGCCCGCGGCGAAGACCCCGGGAACGTTGGTGGCGGTGCTGTCCGGGGCGGTGACGATGTAGCCGGCCTCGTCCATGGCGACCTTGCCCTTGAAGACGGCGGTCGCCGGCTCGTGGCCGATGGCGACGAAGACGCCGGCCACGGGGAGGTCGCGGGTCGCCCCCGACGCCACGTCGCGGATGCGCAGGCCGGTCACGCCGCGCGGGTTGCCGGGGGTGCCGTCGCCCTCACCGAGGATCGTGTCGACGGCGCTGTTCCAGATCACCTCGATCTTGGGGTTGCGGAACAGCCGGTCCTGGAGGATGCGTTCGGCGCGGAAGCTGTCGCGGCGGTGGATCACCGTCACCTTGGTGGCGTGGTTGGTGAGGTAGAGCGCCTCCTCGACCGCGGAGTTGCCGCCGCCGACCACCGCCACCTCCTTGCCCCGGAAGAAGAAGCCGTCGCAGGTGGCGCAGGCCGACACGCCGAAGCCGCGGTAGGTCTCCTCGCTGGGAAGGCCCAGCCAGCGGGCCTGGGCGCCGGTGGCGATGATGACGGCGTCGGCGGTGTAGGTGTCGCCGCTGTCGCCCTTGCAGACGAAGGGGCGGGAGGAGAAGTCGACGTCGACGATCAGGTCGAAGACCATCCGCGTGCCGACATGCTCGGCCTGCTTCTGCATCTGCTCCATCAGCCAGGGCCCCTGGATGGGCTCGGCGAAGCCGGGGTAGTTCTCCACGTCGGTGGTGATCATCAGCTGCCCGCCCGGCTGCATGCCCTGCACCATGAGCGGTTGCAGGTTGGCCCGCGCCGCGTAGATGGCGGCGGTGTAGCCCGCCGGGCCGGCACCGATGATGAGGACCTTGGTGTGGTGGGTGGTGGCCATCGCTCTGTCCGTGGGAAGCTCTAGAAGCCAAACATATGGTCGAGGCTGAAGGCGCTTTCACCGTTCACGCAGCCGTGGTAGCCGAACAGGCGGCAGGTGGTGTCGCGGATCAGCACGTAGGCGTGCTCGCCGGCGGCGCGGCGCTCCGCCTCGGTGAAGGTTTCGCGGTGCCGGAAGAGGCGCGAGCCGCCGCAGGGAATGGCGATCCGGCGCCGCGCCACCTCGGTGCCGTCCCGCCGGGTGAGGATGAGCTGCGTGTCCGACGATGCGTGCCAGGGCGTGGAGGCCGGGTAGATCAGGTGGCAGAGCGTGTCCCACGGCTCCGGCCCGAGGCGCAGGAACAGCCGCGTGCTCAGCCCCGGCGGGCGGCCGTGGTAGCTCTGCGGCTCGTCGCGGTAGGTCAGCGCGGTGTTGAAGACGTGGCTGCCGAAGCTGGTCTCGGCGGCGTGGCCGCTGTGCAGATCCTCGTAGCGGACCAGGGCGTGCAGCCAGCCGTCGGCCTCGGTCCCGGCGGCGAAGTCGTAGAGCAGCTCCACATGGCCCCAGCCGCCGGGCAGGGCGGCGTCGGCGACCAGCCCGGTCACGTCGAGCGCCGCGCTGTCGGAGCGGGCGAGCGCGCCGAAGCGGTGGCGGGCGATCTCCCGGCCGGCGGCGTCATAGGCCACCGCCTGCACCGGCAGGCTGCGCTGCCCGGTGCTCATGGGGGTCGGCAGAAGGGTGGTGCGCCAGCGGCCCGGCGGCAGAAGGGGAGCGGGGAGGATGTGGCCCTTGCCGAGCAGGCCGCCGGTGAGCGCCGCCAGCTTCGGATCGGGCGCCAGGTCGGTGCGCTCCACGTTGGCGTGGGCGACGCGGCGGCGGCCGGTCGCGGCGACCACCTCGTAGCGCGGGCGCACGAAGTGCTTGCCGGCCAGGATCTCGAACTGCTGCGGCCAGCGCGCCTCGGGGAACAGGTCGCGGGTGTCGATGGCGACGGTGCCGAAGGGCGGGACCGTCGCCTCCAGCCGGCGGGGGGTGTCCCTTCCCATCAGGCTCAGGGCGACGGCACCCGCCGGGATGGGCGTGGGGTGGCTGTTCTGGATCCACAGGAGGACGCGCTCCTCCGGTCGGGGCGCCGGCAGGCCGGCGTAGAGGTCGGCCGGCCAGGCGTTGGCGTCGTGGGTGCAGGACAGCCCGCGGTCGTCGTCGCCGTAGGTGTCGAGCGCGTACTTGACGACGTCGTGACCGGCCGCCCCGACGACGTGCAGGAACAGCGAGCCGCAGAAATCCGGGAGGCCGAAGCGGGCGCGCACGGCGGCGCTGTCGATGACCACCGTCCCGTTGGCCGGCGGCATGGGCTCGGTCCACTCGGCCAGGGCGGCGCCGTCGGCGTCGAACAGGCGCGCCCACAGCCGCGTGCCCTTGGCACCGTAGTTCGGCCAGTAGTTGGCGGTGACCACGCGGGTGTGCAGGCCGGCCGCGTCGCGGAACAAGGCGAAGTTGGTCGCCCAGTTGAAACGGGAGAGGTAATGGCCGGGGTCGGTGAGCATGTCCTCCGGGATGCGCATGGCGTCGAGCGACACCACCCGCGCCCCCGCCGGGACCAGATGCGCGATCTGTCCTTCCAGCCGCTGGCTGTCGAAGGCCGCCACCAGCACGGTCGCGGCCCCGCTGGCCGGCAGCTCGGTCACCGGGCGGGCGGCGTGGCCGAACCGCTCGCGGCCCACCGTCTCGACGTCCTGGACATAGACGCCGGCCACCGGCACGCCGCTCAGGTCGTGGAACTCCGCCAGCGCGGCGGCCAGGCCCATGGGGTCGTAGACCGCCACCGGACCCTCGGCCGCCAGCCGGGCCACGAGCGCCGCCGCCTTGGGCGCCGCCAGGGGATGGCCGAGCGCCTTGAAGACGCTGGAGCCGCCGGTGACGTTGGAGAAGGTCTCGATCCGAAGGGCCATGAGCGCACGCAATGAAAGAACCCGAGCCGACGCTTATAGCCGTTCACTCCGGACTTCAACAGCGAAATGGACCGGGGCCGGTCAGGCGACCGGGGTGTCGGGGAAGGCCAGTTCGTGGCGGGCCCGCCATTCGGGGCCGACGTAGTTCACGATGATCGACTTGCGCACGCCGTTGATCGGGCGCCGGGCGAAGCCGTGCCAGGTGTCGGCGCCGGGGATGAAGATCAGCCCTTCGTTGAAGGCGTAGGGGGCGCGGGCGACGAGGGTCCCGGCGGCGTCCAGCACGTCGGTTCCCCAATCCTCGCAGCCCGGCTCCCGCGAGAGGTAGATCAGCATGGTGTATTTCTTGACGCCGAGGTCGGTGTGCGGCTCCAGCCAGAAGCCGTCCACGTCCTGGCAGTATTCGATGCGCAGGTTGGTCCCCGAGAGATCCACCGCGCAGGTGCGCTGGATGGCCTCGATCACCTCGCGGCTCTGGAAGGCGTCCGCCACCGCGGCGCAGACCGGAAAGCGGGCCTGGGCCTCCGCCCCGAAATAGGTGCGCGAAGCGTTGTTGGTCTCGCGCTTGCCGTAGGTCTCGCGCACCGCCGCCGGCTCCCAGGGCAGGGCGGCGATGCCGGCCGCGGCGTCCTCGGGCAGGGCGTTGGAGAGGAGCCAGTGCCGGTAGGGCACGGAGCACGGCCGGCTGTCGGCCAGGCAGCGGACGAAGCTCTCGCGGACGGCGGACGGCGAAGTCATGCGGAATGTTCCACGGACCTTGGGGTTGCGCGGTGGCCTTTATGGCACGGCTGGCGCTGCGGAGGAACCGGGACGGGGGCGGCACGGGCGGCCGGGCGGCGGCCGTTCGTGCCGGTGCGGTGTCGTGTCGCGCCCCCCGCCGCGCTCCCCGCCGCCGGGTTCAGCCGCCGAGGCGCGCCCGGTGGGCGGCCAGGCGCCGGCGCACCTCCTCCGCCACCACCCGGGTGTCGTCCAGCGGGGTGTAGGACCAGCGCTCCAGCGCGCCGGTGAAGGGGCGGGTGATGCCGTCCCGCACCAGCCCCTCGTGGAAGGCGCGGAACTTGGGCGATCCGCCCTCCAGCCCGATCACGTGGACCGGCTTGCCGGTGGAGCAGGCTTCCGAGGTCATGGACACGCTGTCGCAGGTCACCACCACCGCGTCGGCCAGCGCCAGATAGGCGAAATAGGGGTTCTCGCCGGTGCCGTCCCACAGCTCGGCCGGCAGGCCGCGCAGGCGGTCGCGCAGGATGGCCTCGTTGCCGGCCCCGGTGCGGCGGGAGGGGGTCACCATCAGGCCGGCGCCGTGGG
>JAEZHQ010000404.1 GCA_023416455.1 Pseudomonadota bacterium
ACTTCGAGCCTTCGGGCATCAACGACACCTATCTGCGCCTGACCCGGCGCGGAAGTTCGTGCATCGTGGCGCCGGCGGGCGTGTGGAACGGGCTGCTGCGGGTCAACTACATCGTCGCCGGCACGCCCGGCGGCGCCGACCCGCACATGATCTTCCGCTGCCTCGACGTCGGCTGGGACGACGGCCGCTTCTGCTGGAAGGGCCGCGCCGCCCCGGTCATGACCACCTCGGCCATGGTGGAGATCGTGCAGGAGCGCGGCCTCGTCACCGAGAGCGAGGCGGAGCGGCTGCTGTTCGGCATCAACAGCCCGGCGGCGGGCGCCTCCTCGGACGAGGCGCTGGTCACGCGCGCCCTGCTGATGGGGTGCAGCTTCACCCCGATCTACGACGACGCCCCGCTGGCCTCCCGCCCGCCGGCGGTGACGGGCTTCGCCCTGCGCACGCTGTCCGACCCCGACGCCTTCGTGCTGGAGGCGCGCGCCGGAATGCCCGTGCTGGACGGTCCCGCCCGCGACGCGCTGAGGCGGCTGGTGGCGCCGGACGCCTGATCCGGCCGGCCGGCCACGTCCAGAAATGGTATGACGTCCGGTCGCGGCGTCCCCTATACTGGACCCATGCGGGAAAGGCGCGGGGGGAGCGGCGGCCATGGGCATGGATTTCCTGGTGACGTCGCTGATCGTCGCCGTTTCTCCCGGCACCGGCGTCCTCTTCACGCTGGCCGCCGGCCTCTCGCGCGGGTCCCGGGCCGGCGTGATCGCGGCGTTCGGCTGCACCCTCGGCGTCGTCCCCCACATGGCCGCGGCGATCATGGGCCTGGCGGCGCTCCTGCACACCAGCGCGCTCGCCTTTCAGATCCTCAAGTATCTGGGCGTCGCCTATCTGCTCTACATGGCCTGGAGCGCGCTGAGGGAGCGGGGAACGCTCCGGGTGGAGCAGGACGTCGATCCGCGTTCGGCCTCCCAGGTGATCCTCTCCGCCATCCTGCTGAACATCCTCAATCCCAAGCTGTCGATCTTCTTTCTCGCCTTCCTGCCGCAGTTCGTGAGCCCGGCGGAAACCCGGCCCGTCGCCCGGATGGTCGAGCTGAGCGGCGTCTTCATGCTGCTCACCTTCGCCGTCTTCGTCGCCTATGGGCTGTTCGCCGCGGCGATCCGGACCCGGGTGATCGCGCGCCCAGGCGTCCTGGTCTGGATGCGCCGCGGCTTCGCCGGCGCCTTCGCCGCGTTGGGCGCCAAGCTCGCGCTCGCCGACCGCTGACCGCTGACCGCTGACGCCAAAGGCATACTGCCTAAAATTTGATCAGGATCAAGGTGGCCGGCCCGGCCATGTCCCAGGCTGTCGGGAAAACCGATCCCGCAACCCACAAGGGACCGCCGGAAACGCCCATGACCGTCCAGTTGTCGCGGTGGCCGCTGCGCCGCCAGGTTCTCGCCGCCCTCGCCGTCGCCATCCTGTCCCTGGTGGCCCTGTCCGTCACCGTGGTCCACGACCGCTTGCGGGAAATGGCGGCCATCTCCGCCCTGCGCACGCAGGTCGATGCGACCACCGCCATCGGCGCGCTGGCCCACGAGCTGCAAAAGGAGCGCGGGGCCACCGCCCTCTTCCTCGGCAGCGGCGGCAAGCAGTTCCGCGGCGAGCTGACCGTCCAGCGGTCCGCCTCGGACGAGCGGCGCGTGGCCCTGGAGGCGGCGCTCGCCCCCTTGCGCGGCCAGCCGGCCTTCGCCTCCTTCCTCGACCGCATCGCCGACGCGGAACGGCGGCTGGCGGCGCTCGACAGCCGCCGCGCCGAGGCCGACGGGCTGACCGCCCGGCCGGCCGAGGTCATCGGGGTCTACACCGCGATCATCGGCGGGCTTCTCGATTCGACCTACGAGATCGCCCGTCTCACCCACGACGCCGATCTGCGCAATCTGGTGGTCGCCTACGGCGTGTTCATGCAGGGCAAGGAGCGCGCCGGGCTGGAGCGCGCGACCGGCTCGGCGGGCTTCGCCGCCGGCCGCTTCGACGCCGCCCTGTTCCAGCGCTTCGTCGGGCTGGCCGCGGCGCAGGACACCTTCTTCGCGGTCTTCCGCGGCGTCGCCCCGGCCGACGCCGTGGCCGCGCTGGACCAACGTGTCGAGAGCGGTCCCCGCGCGGAGGTCGACGCCCTGCGCCGGGTCGCGCTGGAGGCCGGGGCCGGCGGTGACCTGAAGGGCACGGAGGCCGGCGTCTGGTTCCGCAAGGCGACCGAGCGCATCGACCTCATGAAGTCGGTGGAGGACGGCCTGGCCGACGGCCTGCGCACCCTGGCCGACGAAAAGAACGCCGCCGCCCGCACCGCCTTCGCCGTGGTGCTGGCGCTGGCGGCCGGCGGCTCGGTGCTGGCTCTGGCCGTAGGGCTGGCCATCGTCCGCTCGATCACGCGGGCGGTCGCCGGCCTGACCCGGGCCACCGAGCGCATCGCCGCCGGCGAGGTGGGCGTGTCGGTCCCCGGCGAGGAGCGCGGCGACGAGGTCGGCGCGCTGGCCCGCGCCATCCACGAAATCCGCACGGCCGGCGTCTCGGCGATGCGGGTCAAGACCGCCCTCGACACGGTGTCGGCCAACGCCATGATGGCCGACACGGGCGGCCGCATCATCTACCTGAACCGGGCGATCCTGGACATGTTCCGCCGGGCCGAGGCGGACATCCGCCGGCGGCTGCCGGACTTCGCGGTGGACGGGCTGGCGGGCGCCGCCATCGCCGGCCTCCTCGTCGACCCGGCCCTGCCGGCCGACGCGCTGGCCGCGCTGTCCGGCCCGCGCTCGGCGCGCATCGCGCTCGGCGCGCGCCGCTTCGACCTCGTCGCCACGCCGGTGGTCGACGAGCAGGGCACCCGCCACGGCACCGTCGTGGAATGGCGCGACGTCACCCAGGAGCTGGCCATCGAGGAGGAGGTCGCGGCCATGGTCCGCGCGGCCGCCGAGGGCGATTTCACCCGCCGCGTTCCGCTCGCCGGCAAGGACGGCTTCATGCTGGAGCTGGCCCGGCGCATGAACGAGCTGGCCGAGACCTCCGGCCGGTCCCTCCAGGACGTCGTCGGCTTCCTGTCCGACCTCGCCGGCGGCAACCTGGCCCGCCGCATCGAGGGCGACCACCGCGGCATGTTCGGGCGCATCCAGGAGGACGCCAACCGCACCGCCGAGCGGCTCGGCGGCATCGTCGCCCGCATCGCCGAGGCGTCGGACGCCATCGGCACTGCCGCCGCCGAGATCTCGGCCGGCTCGGGCGACCTCGCCGACCGCACCGAGCAGCAGGCGTCGTCGCTGGAGGAGACCGCCGCCGCCATGGAGGAGCTGGCCGCCACCGTGCGATCCAACGCCGACAACGCCCAGCGCGCCAACGCCATGGCGACCGACGCCCGGCGCGACGCCGAAAGCGGCGGGGAGGTCGCCGGCACCGCCGTGGCGGCCATGCGGCGCATCGCCGACGCCAGCCGCCGCATCACCGACATCATCGGGGTGATCGACGAGATCGCCTTCCAGACCAACCTCCTGGCGCTGAACGCGGCGGTGGAGGCGGCGCGGGCCGGCGACGCCGGCCGCGGCTTCGCGGTGGTCGCCCAGGAAGTGCGCAACCTGGCCCAGCGCT
>JAEZHQ010000378.1 GCA_023416455.1 Pseudomonadota bacterium
GCGGCGGGGTCTGGGCGGGCGCCTCGGGAATCAGGAGAAGGACGGCGCAAAGGCCGGCGGCCGCCGCGACGCTTCGGGCGGACCGGCGGCGGCGGCGCGCGGCGGCGGTCCCGGCGTCAGCGCGGGAAGCGCTCATCCGGGATGACCTTTTCCACCGACCTCGACGGTGCCGGCATGTCCCAGGAGGCAAGGAAGGTCATGCCGCCACCGATGACCAGCAGCGACAGGACGACGAGGAAGGAGATGACCCGGCTCATGATCGTCGGACGCGATTTCTGTTGAAGGAGCAGCGGCGCTGTATCACGGCCTGCGCCCGCACGGCTTGGGACAAGGGTGCGCCGTTCATGCTAAAGCATCGCGCACCCGTCCGCGCCGCAGACCCGATGGGCTTCGCTCGCAGGGCGTACCACTTTAGACGCGGGGCGCGGTGCGACGCAACAAGCGGGCGCGCGCCCGGATCCGGACCCAGCCATCGAGGGACTTCAGCAAGCGCCATGACCGCCCGCCCATCCTCGCAGACGGCCCCCCCGCCCCTGCCCAAGACCATCGTGCTGGTGGGCCTGATGGGCGCCGGCAAGAGCGCCATCGGCCGGCGGCTGGCGGCCCGCCTGGCCCTGCCCTTCCTCGACGCCGACGCCGAGATCGAGGCCGCGGCCGGCTGCACCATCGCCGAGATCTTCGCCCGCGACGGCGAGGCGGTGTTCCGGACGGTGGAGCGCAAGATCATCGCGCGCCTGCTGACCGACCATCCCCCCCACATCCTGGCGACCGGGGGCGGCGCCTTCATGGATCCGGAGACCCGCGCCGTCATCCGCCGCCGGGGCCTGTCGGTGTGGCTGCGCGCCGAGCTGGAGGTGCTGCTCGCCCGCACCGCGCGGCGCACCCACCGGCCGCTGCTGAACGCCGGCGACCCCCGGGACATCCTGGGACGCCTGATGGCCGCGCGCTACCCGGTCTACGCCGAGGCCGACCTGACGGTGATCAGCGACGAGCGCCCGCCCGAGGTCACCGTCGAGCTGGTGGTGGAGGCGCTGGAGCGGCACCTCGGCGTCACCTTGCCGCACCACCCGGGCCACCGCCACCCTCCCTCCCACAGCCACGGCGCCGAGAAGCACTGATGAGCACCGACACCCTCACCGACACCGTCCGCCTCGACCTCGGCCCGCGCAGCTACGACATCCTGGTCGGCGACGGGGCGCTGGGGCGCTCCGGCGCGGCCATCGCCGCCATCACCGGGGGCAAGGCCCCCATCACCGTCACCGACGAGACGGTCGCGGGGCTGCACCTGCCCGCGCTGGAGGGCGCGCTGCGGGCGGCCGGGATCGCGCCGGCCCCGCCCATCGTCCTGCCGGCCGGCGAGAAGACCAAGGACTTCGCCCATTTCGAACGGCTGATGGACGCCATCCTGGAGCGCGGGATCGAGCGGTCGGCGGTGCTGCTGGCGCTGGGCGGCGGGGTGGTCGGCGACATCACCGGCTTCGCCGCCGCCTCCGCCCTGCGCGGCATCGATTTCATCCAGGTGCCGACCACGCTGCTGTCCCAGGTGGACAGCTCGGTGGGCGGCAAGACCGGGATCAACAGCCGCCACGGCAAGAACCTGGTCGGCGCCTTCCACCAGCCCCGGCTGGTCGTCGCCGACACCGCGACGCTGGACACGCTGCCCCGGCGCGAGGTGCTGGCCGGCTACGCCGAGGTGGTCAAGTACGGGCTGATCCGTCTGCCCGGCTTCTTCGACTGGCTGGAGCGCAACGGCGCCCGCGTGGTGGCGGGCGACCCCGACGCGCGCCGCCACGCCGTGACCACCAGTTGCCGCGCCAAGGCCGACATCGTCGGGGCGGACGAGCGGGAGAGCGGCGACCGCGCGCTGCTGAACCTCGGCCACACCTTCGGCCACGCGCTGGAGGCGGCGACCGGCTTCGGCCAGCGGTTGCTGCACGGCGAGGGCGTGGCCATCGGCATGGTGCTGGCCTTCGAGCTGTCGGTGCGGCTCGGCCTGTGCCCGGCGGAAGACGCGGCGCGGGCGCGGGCCCATCTGGCCGGGGTCGGCCTGCCGGTCCGCCCGACCGACATACCGGGCGTGGCGTGGGACGTGGACGGCCTCGTCGCCGCCATGGCCAAGGACAAGAAGGTGAAGGACGGGCGCATCACCTTCGTGCTGGCGCGCGGCATCGGGCAGGCTTTCACCCTGCGCGACGTCGATCCCGCCGCGGTGCGGTCCCTGCTTGAGGAGGCGGTCGGCGGCTGACCGGATCACCCCACCGCCGCAAGGACGACTTGACTGTTCGGCGAGTCAACGATCAGACTTTCCCATTATCGCGCCGGCGGCCGGCAGGCGGACGCGGCGACGACCCGGAGACGCAACCACCCGGAGGGGAGACCAGACATGCCGAACCGCAAGCTGATGCCGGACGTCATCAAGGCCCAGACCCTGGCCTGCCTGCCGCCGGACGCCACGGCCCGCGACGCCGCCATCCTGATGGCGGAACGGCGGGTCGCCGCCGTCCTGGTCACCGAGGGGCGGGTGCTGAAGGGCATCGTCACCGAACGCGACCTGACCACCCGCGTGGTCGCCGCCGGACGCGATCCGGCCGCCGCGCGGCTGGCCGAGGTGATGACCGCCGACCCCGACACGCTTCCCCCCGACGCCGCGGCGATCCAGGCGCTGGAGCTGATGGAGCGCCGCCGCTACCGCCACCTTCCCGTGGCCGCGGGTGGCGAGGTGCTGGGGATCGTCTCGATCCGCGACCTGTTCGCCGTGGTGCGCGCCCACCTGGAGGACGAGATCCGGGACCGCGAGGCCTTCATCTTCGGAACGCACTATTCGGCCAGCCCATTGCGGTAATGCTGCATTGCAAGGGCACCGGCTTGACCGCCCGGCCGGCCCTCCCGATATTGGCGCCAGCCCCGCACCGGCGACCGTCGGCGAAGGCCGTCGTCGACGGGCCGCGTCCCGAATGTCCGCGATTCGCAGGTCTGGTCACGATGGCCGGCGCCCCGGTGGCCGGAGGCGGGGGGAACGGAGGCGCGCGCCGCCGCGCTTCCCTTATCCCGATCCGTCTCCTGAAAAGTCCCTTGAGAGCGCCATGCCCCTGTCCGAACCCGCCACGCGCGAGCCGATCCACACCCGTGAGGTTGTCTGCCGGGGCTACCGACGCGCCGACGGGCTGTGGGACATCGAAGGCCACCTGACCGACGTCAAGAGCTACGAGTTCACCACCGAGCAGCGCGGCCGCGTCGTCCCCGGCGATCCGGTGCACGGCATGTGGATCCGCCTCACCGTCGACGATGCCCTGACCGTCAGCGCCGTCGAGGTGGTCACCGAGAAGAGTCCCTATCCCACCTGCGGCCAGATCACCCCCAACTTCCAGCGCCTCGTCGGGCTGCGGATCAGCCCCGGCTGGACCCGCGCCGTCAAGGAGCGGCTGGGGGGCACCCAGGGCTGCACCCATCTGGTGGAGCTGCTCGGTCCGATGGCCACCACCGCCTTCCAGACCATCTATCCCATCCTCTCCCGCGAGCGGGCGGCGAAGACCGGCGGCGGCCGGCCGGTGCTGCTGAACACCTGCCACATCTTCGACAGCCGGGGCGAGGTCGTGCGCCGGACGTGGCCGGACCACTACACCGGCGACGGGCCGGCCACCGAGGCCGCCGACTGAAATCGACGGCGTTTTGGTGTCCATCGGACGCCCTTGGCTGAAACCCGGCCATGAAGCCTTTGCGCGCCGGCCGTCCGCATCACGCCTCGTAGGGGGCCTGGGGCGAGGCGCAGAAGCCGGCCGGCCGGCCGGCCGCCGGAAAGCCCGGCTCGCCCGGCGGCCCGTCCGGGTCGGGTGCCGGCTCGCCGTCCGCGTCGCCCGGCGGCAGCTCGAACGGCGTGCCGACGAAGGGGTCGCTGCCGCCGTGCCCGGCCCGGTTGTGCCCGTCCTCGGTGCAGGCCCGCCGGTAATAGGCGGCGATGAAGACCCGAACCGCCGAGGTCAGCGTGACGTCGGCCTCCGCGGCCGGAACGCCGCGTCGGCGCGACTGCTCCTCCAGCCGCTCCTTGATCCGGGTGCAGAGCTGGTTCACCGTCAGCGCCTCGCGGCGGCCGATGTCTTCCAGGGCGTCCCACATGGAGGGCTCAAGCCGCATGCTCGTGCGGTGCCCCGCGATCATGATGTTCTGGCTTTTCAGCGGCTCCACCCCCGAGGAGGTGGACGAGGTCACCCGCTTCTTCGGCCCACGCTTCGCCATCCGCCACTCTCTCCGCCAAGCCGCCGGACGGCACGCGGGGGTGCGTCGGTCACGGCACGACAACCGGTTGCATATGTCGCACTGTACTGAATACAGCACGAATTGCAACCGCGGGCGATCCATGCCAGCCGTGTTTGCAGCAAATGGACCACCAGTAATTGCATTCATCTGTATGCAATTTGCCGGATCCTCGTCCAGACGCGGCCGGCCGCGAGGGTGGCGGTGTACTGTTCAGCGGGCCTCGTCGGGGGTCAGGGTGGTGAGTCCGAGGGCGTGGACGCGCTCCGCCATTTCCTGCTGGAGCAGGCCATAGACCATGCGCTGGCGCTCCACCCGCGAGCGGCCGGCGAAGGCGGCGGAGACCACGGTGACATGGAAGTGGGTCTCGCCCTCGGGACGGGCGCCGGCGTGGCCGGCGTGCCGGCCGGAGTCGTCGACGATGTCCAGGCGCTCCGGGGCCAACGCCTCGGTCAGCTTCTGGCGGATGCGGGCGGCGTATTCCATGGCGGCGTCCTCGTGTCGCGGTGCGCCGCAGAGGTGGGGCCACGGCCCCGCCGGTGTCAAGGGTACGCGCGGCCGGCACCCCGCCGGGCGGCCCGGCGCCTCCCGTCGCATATGCTTGCCAGAGTGGGTGCCTCTTCCCATACTTCGAGGATGACCAAGCCGCGTGCCCGTTATGATTTCAGCCGCTTCGACCGGCCCCGCCCCGCGGTGCGGGCGTGCGACCATCCGGGTTGTGCGGGCGAGGGCGAGTACCGCGCGCCGAAGAACCGCCTCCAGCTGACCGACTATTACTGGTTTTGCCTGGACCACGTGCGCGAGTACAACCGCGCCTGGGACTATTACGCGGGCATGAACACGGACCAGATCGAGGCGGAGGTCCGCCGCGACACCACCTGGCAGCGGCCGAGCTGGCCGCTCGGCTTCTGGGCCGTCCAGGAGAAGTTCCTGCGCGACCGCACCGCGCACGGCTTCAGCTTCGAGTTCGGCCGCGCCGCCGGGCAGGACGCCTCGGAGGAGCAGAAGCAGCGCCGCCAGGCCACCCGCAGCGCCGAGGAACGGGCGCTTCTGGTCCTCGATCTGGCGGCGCCGGTGGACTTCCCGCGGATCAAGGCGCGCTACCGCGAACTGGTGAAGATCCACCACCCCGACGCCAACGGCGGCGACAAGGCGGCGGAGGAAAAGCTGAAGGAGATCAATCAGGCCTACAACACCCTGAAAGCCTGTTATGGTGTATAACCCCCGGCCGGAACGCCGGCTCCCCGGACCGGACCGCCCGGACCTCAGACCCTTGCTGGAACGACAAGATCCTCCCATGCCCCCCCAAGGAGCCACGCAGGCCAGCTCGGCCCTGTTCGACCACGTTCCCGACATCACGCTGTCGGTGCGTCAGACCTTCGGCATCGACAGCGACATGCAGGTGCCGGCCTTCAGCCAGCGCACCGAGCATGTGCCGGACATCGACGAGGCCTACCGCTTCGACCGCGACACCACGCTCGCCATCCTCGCCGGCTTCGCGCACAACCGGCGCGTCATGGTCCAGGGCTATCACGGCACCGGCAAGTCCACCCACATCGAGCAGGTGGCCGCCCGCCTCAACTGGCCGTGCATCCGCGTCAACCTGGACAGCCACATCAGCCGCATCGACCTGATGGGCAAGGACGCCATCGTCCTGCGCGACGGCGTGCAGGTGACGGAGTACCGCGAGGGCATCCTGCCCTGGGCCCTCCAGCACGCCTGCGCCCTGGTGTTCGACGAGTACGACGCCGGCCGCCCCGACGTGATGTTCGTCATCCAGCGCGTCCTGGAGGTGGAGGGCAAGCTGACGCTGCTCGACCAGAACCGCGTCATCCGCCCGCATCCGGCCTTCCGGCTGTTCGCCACGGCGAACACGGTGGGGCTGGGCGACACCACCGGCCTCTACCACGGCACGCAGCAGATCAACCAGGGCCAGATGGACCGCTGGAACATCGTGGCCACGCTGAACTACCTGCCGCTGGACGCCGAGGTGAAGATCATCACCGCCAAGGTGCCGGACTACGGCGACGACAAGGGCCGCCAGACCGTCGCCGCCATGGTGCGCCTGGCCGACCTGACGCGCGCCGGCTTCGTCAACGGCGACATCTCCACCGTGATGAGCCCGCGCACGGTCATCACCTGGGCGGAGAACGCCACGATCTTCAACGACGTCGCCTTCGCCTTCCGGATCACCTTCCTGAACAAGTGCGACGAGGTGGAGCGCCCGACCGTCGCCGAATACTACCAGCGCTGCTTCGGCGTCGAGCTGCCGGAGACGGGCGTTCAGGCCAATCTGGTGTGACGCGGGGGACGGCGGCCGGTCACCGGCCGCCGCCGTCCCTTCCCCGACCGCCCGCGCCCACCGAACAACCGCCGACCGACCCCATGAGCGAACGCGAAAACCCCGTCGAGGCCTTCAAGCGCTCCACCGCCGCCACGGTGCGCGCCCTTTCCCGGCGGACCGAGGTGCAGGTGGGCTTCTCCACCGAACCGCCGGGCGTGGCCGGCCAGCGCGTGCGCGTGCCGGTGCCGGCGCGCGACCTGAACCCGCAGGACGTCGCCACCCTGCGCGGGGCGGCCGACGCCGTGGCCCTGCGCCTGCGCTTCCACGACAACGCCATCCACATGCACCGCATGCCGTCGGGCGACTCCGCGCGCGCCGCCTTCGACGCCATGGAGCAGGCGCGCTGCGAGGCGCTGGGGTCGCGCCACATGGCGGGGGTCGCCGCCAACCTGGAGGCGGCGCTCGACGAGCGCTACCACAAGCAGGGCTTCGACCGCTTCGAGGAGCGCGAGCAGGTGCCGCTGGCCGAGGTGCTGCGCCTCGTCGCCCGCGAGGCCATGACCGGGGCGCCGCCGCCGCCCGCCGCCGCCCGCGCGGTCGCGCTGTGGCGCCCTTGGATCGAGGAGCGGCTGGGCCAGGACCTGCACGGGCTGGCCGGCTTCATCGCCGACCAGGACGGCTACGCCCGTGCGGTGCGCCGGCTGCTGGCCGAGCTGGACATGGAGGTCGGCCAGGAGCCCGACCAGGAGGAGGAATCCGAGGAGGAGGACCGCCGCTCCGAGGAGAACGAGTCCGAGCCCAACCAGGGCCAGACCCAGGGCCAGGAGGACGTGCGGACCGAGGCCGACCAGCTCTCCTCGCCCGAGATGCAGGAGTCCGACCAGGGCGAGGCCGCCCAGGAGGGCAGCGGCGAGGAGGCCGACGGCGAGATGGGCGAGGGCGAGGGGGCGGAGGAGCCGGCCGGCCCCGGCCAGCCCTGGCGCCCCGAGTTCGCCCGCCGCAACGAGCAGGACCCCAACGCCTACAAGCCCTTCACGACCCGCTTCGACGAGGTGGTCGACGCCGGCGAGCTGTGCGACCCGGAGGAGCTGGCGCGGCTGCGCAACATGCTGGACCAGCAGCTCCAGCACCTCCAGGGGGTGATCTCCAAGCTCGCCAACCGCCTGCAACGGCGCCTGCTGGCCAAGCAGCAGCGCTCCTGGGACTTCGACCTGGACGAGGGCATCCTGGATGCGGCGCGGCTGGCGCGGATCGTCGTCAACCCGGTGCTGCCGCTCTCCTTCAAGAAGGAGAAGGAAACCGACTTCCGCGACACCGTGGTGTCGCTGCTGATCGACAATTCCGGCTCCATGCGCGGCCGGCCCATCTCCATCGCCGCCATGAGCGCCGACATCCTCGCCCGCACGCTGGAGCGCTGCGCGGTCAAGGTGGAGGTGCTGGGCTTCACCACCCGGGCCTGGAAGGGCGGGCAGGCCCGCGAGCAGTGGATCGCCGCCGGCAAGCCGTCCAACCCCGGCCGCCTCAACGATCTGCGGCACATCGTCTACAAGGCCGCCGACACGCCCTGGCGGCGCGCCCGCAAGAACCTGGGGCTGATGCTGCGCGAAGGCATCCTCAAGGAGAACATCGACGGCGAGGCCCTGATGTGGGCGCACAACCGCCTGATCGGCCGGTCCGAGCAGCGGCGCATCCTGATGGTCATCTCCGACGGCGCGCCGGTCGACGACTCGACGCTGTCGGTCAACGCCGGCAACTATCTGGAGCGCCACCTGCGCCAGGTGATCGAGTACATCGA